>CAUQUY010000128.1:0-2581 GCA_963521405.1 uncultured Streptococcus sp. | reverse complement strand
TAGACAACTTATTCTCTACATTGAAAGAAGGAGAATTGAAAGAAGTTAATGTCATCATCAAGGCTGACGTACAAGGTTCTGTAGAAGCATTAGCATCAAGCTTACAAAAGATTGAAGTTGAAGGCGTACGCGTGAAGATTATCCATACAGCTGTAGGGGCAATCAATGAGAGCGATATTACTCTTGCAACAGCAAGTAACGCAATCATCATTGGATTTAACGTAAGACCTACGCCACAAGCGAAAATTCAAGCTGAATCTGATCAAGTAGATATTCGCTTACACCGTATCATTTATAACGTAATCGACGAAATTGAAACAGCGATGAAGGGTATGTTAGATCCAGAATTCGAAGAGAAGATCACTGGTCAAGCTATCGTTCGTGAAACATACACTGTATCTAAACTTGGAACAATTGCTGGTTCATACGTATTAGAAGGTGTTGTTAAACGCTCAAGCTCAGTTCGTTTAATCCGTGATAACATTGTTATTTACGAAGGTGAATTAGCAAGCTTGAAACGATTCAAAGACGACGCTAAAGAAGTTAAACTTGGATTCGAGTGCGGTATCATGATTGAAGGCTACAACGATATTAAAGTAGACGACATCATCGAAGCATACGAAATGGTCGAGATTAAAAGAAAATAGTGCGAGACCGACTGTTTAGCTTTGGAACACTGGAGTTAAGGAGAGGAAAATCGAAAAGATTTTGTGAAGCTTAACGAAGTGGACGCCAAAGCTAGGAGGTCAAGCCGTTATCTAAATAGTGCGAGAAAATTCGTTATGAATCGACCAAATTTAAGAAGAAATTTATGATTTAACTAGAACGAAGAGGGACTGATTGCAGTGCCTCTTTCGTTGGAAAGGAGACAAAATGGCAAACTTTAGAGTTGGACGTGTGTCACAAGAAATCTTACGAGAAGTAAATGATATCCTATCTAAAAAAGTGCGTGACCCACGTGTACAAGAAATTACAATTACTGAAGTGGAAGTAACTGGTGATTTGCAAATTGCAACTATCTACTACACAACACTACAAAAACTAGCTAGTGAACGTCAAGCGACTGAACGTGGTTTAGAAAAATCAAAAGGCCTAATCCGTCGTGAATTAGGCAAACGTCTTTCATTGTACAAAACTCCAGAATTAATTTTTAAACGCGATGAATCAGTGGATTACGGAAATCATATTGATGAGCTTTTAAAATCTATTCAAGAAGAAGACGAACAAAGATAATATATTTAAGGGCAAAAGGACATCAAACAGAAACAGCTCTTTTGCCTTTTTAGTAAAAAATTACCATATATGGTAATTTTCGTGTGTATTAAAAAAGCCAGAAGAGGTGTTTTATGATTGATGCAAATAATACATGGGTATTGTGGTCGATTATCGTTGGGATTGCGACTATCAGTATCTTTTTAGAAAATCGATATCAATGGGCTGCAAAGATTAGTGGAGCGATTATCGGTCTATTAATGGCAGCAACATTGAGTAATTTAGGCGTTATTCCAACAGATTCACCTGTATATGATCAGGTTTGGGGAGTTGTTGTGCCTTTAGCCATTCCGATGCTTTTATTCCAATGTGATTTAAAACAAATTTGGAAAGAAAGTGGTCGATTATTAGCGATTTTCTTAATCAGTTCTGTAGGAACCGTTCTTGGGGCAGTATTAGGATATTTAGCCTTGTCCAAAGCTATCCCAGTTCTAAACCATATCGCTGGAATGATGGTTGGAAGTTATATCGGTGGAGGAGTAAACTTTGTTGCTGTTTCATCAGCCTTTGATATTCCTAAAGAACTCATTTCTGCAGCTACAGTAGCTGATAACTTGTTAATGGTATTCTACTTCTTAATTTTACTGATGATTCCTTCGATTGGATTCTTTAAGAAGCATTTCAAATTTGCGTATACAGAAGGTGTCAAAGAGGAAGAAGAAAAAGCTTATGGCAAAGATACAGTTATCACTGTTCAAGATGTAGCATTTGTTTTTGCGATTTCTGTTATTATCGTAACAATTAGCTTTACTTTATCTGAAATTATTTCAGGTCTAGGGGATAACAGCTTTATCCAACTAGTATCGAATAAGTATTTAATTCTAACTACTTTAACAGTAGCTTGCTCAACGATTTTTGCAAAATACTTCAAGAAGATTAGTGGAGCAAATGAAATTGGAACATTCTTGATTTACTTATTCTTCGTAGTTATCGGAATTCCAGCTTCAATCGGAGCAATTATTGAAAAGTCACCATTGTTATTGGTGTTCTGTGCAATCATGGTTTTCGTGAATATGGCAGTGACATTTGCTGGGGCGAAAATTTTCGGATTCACAGTGGAAGAAGCCATTCTTGCTTCAAATGCGAATATTGGTGGACCAACAACAGCTGCAGCGATGGCTATTTCTAAAGGATGGCATCGTTTCGTAGCTCCTACAATGCTTGTTGGGACGCTAGGATACATTATTGGTACTTATGTTGGTATCTTTATTGGACAGATCTTAAACTAACAAAAAAGCAACTAATTCTGAAAGCGGCACTGACCCCCGTAAATGAGAATTAAATAAAAACACCTCCAAGTTGGATTTGG
>CAUQUY010000127.1:0-2664 GCA_963521405.1 uncultured Streptococcus sp. | reverse complement strand
GTAAATACTCCATCCCGCACAAACAATAAAAATTCCTTTTAAGAGTGTTGCATTCGTAATCCCTTGTGACTTTGGTTTCGTCTTTTTAGGACGTGGTTCCTTCTTCTTTTTCACCTTTTGTACAGGCTCTTCAGGAACAGGTTGCTCTACTCTTGGAGAATTTTGTTGCGCTAACTCCCAAGGTGTTAGTTCACGTGGAGGAGTTTGTTGTGGTTTCTTTCGATTAAACATATTCTCCTCCTTAATCCTTATTTCACTAGAGAATGAATAATTGTTTCAAGTCGACTTGACGCATCTGTAATTCCCAAGGCTTTTGAATTTTCAGCCATTTCTTTACGTTTAGCTTCATCATTCATAATACGATCGATTTCCTTGACTAAACTTTCACCGTTTAAGTCTTTTTCTAAAATCATCGTAGCAGCGTCACGTTCTACTAATGACATTGCATTGGCTTCTTGGTGATTTTCAGTTACGTATGGACTTGGAATTAAAATACTTGGTAAGCCAAGTGCTGTTAATTCAATCAATGTTGTTGCTCCACTTCTGCAGACAACTAGGTCTGTGTTTTGGAACATTTGCACCATATTATTAATATATGGTAAAACTGTGATATTTTGCAATGGTTTTTTCAAACTTGTAATATGATTGTTGATTTTGTCATAATGCACTTGTCCTGTCACCATGACTACTTGATAATCTTTTTTCTCGAATTCATCAAGTGCTTCGATAAATGATTCGTTCATACGAAGCGATCCACGGCTTCCTCCGAAAATCAGTACGATTGGTTTTTCTTTTTGAATACCGATAGACGCTAAGTAAGAATCATCTTTTTGGGCATTGGCTAACTCTTGTCCACGAGGGTTTCCTGTCATAACCACTTTATCTTCATACTTCTTAAAGTCTTTACGAACGGCATCGAAGCAAATCGCAATTTTAGAAACTTTGCGCGCTAAGAATTTATTCGTAATTCCAGCTAAACTATTTTGCTCATGAATAATCGTTGGAATTCCCATGTTTGCTGCCGCGTACAACACTGGTGCACATACATATCCCCCAGTACCGATAACGATATCTGGTTTGAACTCTTTCACGATTTCTTTTGCTTTAAAATAACTTGTACAGAAATACCATAATGTCTTGAAGTTTTCTAGTGACAATGAACGAACGATTCCTTGAATCTTAATCGTTTTAAAATCATATCCCGCTTTTGGAACGATGGTACTTTCTAATCCACGTTCAGTCCCCACATAAAGAAACTCTGTTGAAGGGTCTTGTTCTTTCAAATAATTCATTAAGGAAAGAGCTGGATAAATATGACCACCCGTTCCTCCTCCTGAAACTAATACTCTCATCTTTTTTCTCCTATATATTACAGTTTTTCTACTGCTTCAATGAAACAATCACCGCGAACTTCAAAGTTGGCAAATTGATCCCAACTTGCGCATGCTGGTGAAAGTAATACAATTTCACCCTCACGACTCGCTGCATACGCTTTTGGCACTGCTTCTTCTAATGTCTCTACTACGGTTACTGGAATAGATAGTTTTTCAGCAGTAGCTTTTAACTTCTCTTTTGTTTCTCCGTAAACGACCATTTCACGGACATTTCCAAGAGAGGATTCTAATTCCTCAAAACCATTCCCACGATCAAGTCCACCCGCAATCAATACAACAGATTGATTAGTAAAACTACGTAACGCTGTTTGTGTGGCAATGATATTTGTTGCTTTTGAATCGTTGTAGAATTTACGACCTTCAATAGTCTTCACATATTGTGTACGGTGTTTTACTCCATGGAATGAACGAACCGCTTTTTCGATTCCTTCGTTTGTTGCACCTTGTAATTTACTAATGGCAACCGCCGCCAACACGTTCTCCACATTTTGAACGCCCGGTACTTGAATCGCTTCAAGTGGCATAACTGCTTCTCCATTAAAGTAAATCGTAGTTTCATCCGCATACGCACCGTGTTCTAACACAGATTTGCGGCTGAATGGAACTAATGTTGCTTTTGTATGATCTTTAATAAACTCATATAACTCTGGGAAATCCGCATTATAAACGAGGAAATCCTCTTCTGTTTGATTTTTAGTAATTTGTAATTTTGCTTTTACATACTCTTCGCGAGACCCATGATAGTCTAAATGAGCGCAAAAGATATTCACGATACACGCTACTTTAGGTCGAAACTCTTCAATTCCCATTAATTGGAAACTTGATAATTCAGTGACATAGATATCCGAATCTTTTGAATCACCTGCAAGTAGGGATAAAGGAACACCAATATTCCCGCAAGCAAAGGTTCTTCTTTCAGGGAATGACTCTTTTAACATAAGGTTCGTTAATGTTGTCGTTGTTGTTTTCCCATTTGAACCAGTAATTCCAAGAACGGTTCCTTCCATGACACGTTGTGCAATTTCGATTTCCGTATAAACAGGCAATCCTTTTTCAACAGCTTTTGCTACTAATGGATTTGTATAAGGAATCCCTGGGTTCTTCACAACGAAATCAACGGGCTCATCGAGTAGTTCTAGTGGATGTCCTCCTGAAACTACTTTAATCCCTTCAGCAACTAACCCTTGTGCGTCTACACTTTCCTCAAGTGGTGTTCTATCATTTACTGTTACATCCGCGTGTAACTGGTGTAATAGTTTTGCTACACTCA
>CAUQUY010000126.1:0-2720 GCA_963521405.1 uncultured Streptococcus sp. | reverse complement strand
CATGTTACCTGCAACATGTCCACGAGACCATAAGAATGCTTGTGATAATGGTAGACCGTGTTTTACTAATTGTGGTACATCACGGTAACCAGGTAATAGAACGTCGTCTTTCTCAATAGCTTTGATAGAAGCTAATTGTGAAGCTTCTTGTCCAGCTGTTGGAGCGTAGAAACCTAAACGTCCTTGACGGTTTAATGCAGTTGAACGTTCGTGTAAAATACGTGACCATACCATGTCTGTCATTAATTGAACTAATTCGTCATCAGACAAATCTGGTACTAAGTCAGGATTTACAACTTTTCCTTCTGCGTCTAACACTTGAACCATTTCGAAGTTCGTGTTATTTGGTGTGAAAAGTGCATCGAGATTGAATTTTTTCTTCGTTGCCATACTTCTTTTTTCCCCTTTTCTATAAGAAATTGTGCTTAACAGACAAAACAGGTAGTTAAAACTGTACTATTCCCTCTGCTATCGTATAATAATTTAACAAACTTTTGTGAAATATGCAAGTAAAGAAGACTTTATAGAGCGTATTTGTAAACTTTGTGAAAAAACTACCACTATCTTACGCTAAATAAAGTCTTTTTTAATTCTTATTTGTTCAATCAATTTTCTGTTTTCATCTATTTTCAGTAACAAGATTGTTTATTTTCACAATAAAACTGTACTAGTACTCACGTAAAAACTGTACTATTATTTTAAAACAGTTTTAGTTGTTTATAGATTCTATCTGTCTTTTCTAGATGCGAAACAGTAAGCCCAATCAGCCTTATCGGGCTTTCCTCCATCATTTCTTCGAATAATTGTAATGCAATCGGATAGATTTCCTCTTTTTTATTAAAGTAATCACGCAATGTAACACTCTTAGTGATTGTATTAAATTCCGAATCTCTTAACTTCAGCGTGAATGTTCTTGCGGCAAGACTTCTCTTCTTCAACATCCGTTCTAATTCTTGTGCAAATTCCTCCAAGTATCCCGTTAGAATACCATGGTCGGTCGTATCCTTTATTAAGGTTCGCTCTGTCCCGATAGATTTGCGTTCACGATGAAGCGTCAGTTGGTCATTTGACTCCCCTCGTACTTGCAAGTATAATCGTGGGCCAAGGATACCAAACTTCTTCTCCAGTTCTTCCTTAGATAATGGAAAGAGATCTTCTCCTGTTAATATCCCCGCCTGTTTCAATTTCTCAGCGCTCACTTTTCCAACTCCATAGAAATCTTTGATAGGAATGGTTCGAATAAACTCTTTAGCATTTTCCGGTGTAATGACTGTCACTCCAGAAGGCTTATGATAACCTGAAGCCATTTTCGCGAGAAACTTATTAAAGGACACGCCAACGGAACAAGTGAGTCCTGTTTTTTCGTAAACATCCTTTTGAATCGAATGGGCAATCACTGTTGCAGAGTTGATTCCTTTCTTATTCTCTGTAACATCTAAATAGGCTTCATCAATCGAGAGTGGCTCGATTAAATCTGTGTAGGTTCGAAACACTTCATGCACCTCGGCAGAAACTTCTTTATATAACTGATATCGCCCAGGCGTGAGTATGGCTTGTGGGCAGAGTTTCATGGCTTTTGCTGTAGGCATCGCAGAACGCACGCCAAAAGCTCTCGCCTCATATGAACAAGTAGACACAACACCTCTTTGGTTAGCTTTCCCACCGACAATCACAGGCTTTCCTCTCCACTCAGGATGGTCCCTTTGTTCCACCGATGCGAAAAACGCATCCATATCTACATGTAAAATCTTTCGCATCATACCCCCACTTTCTACTTTTCTCTTTTCTATCTTATCGATTTTTGATGAAAAATAAAAACGGAATGCACATTGGCACTCCGCTTGGGTCTATTTATTGTTAGCTATAATTCTTTTTCTTGAAAAATAGCGAATAATTTTTGCAACCACGATTCCATTTGTAATGGCAAAGATGCCTATCTGCACAACGCCTGCTCGTTGGATGACTTGCTGCATCCATTCATCAAGTGCTAAATCTGTTGCGTATTTTAAAACAGTGACACCAAACGCTCGAACGACTAAGGTAAGCCATGCGATACAAAGTAGTCCTGCATTTTCAATAATAAATTCAAAAAAATCATCCGGGAATTTCTTCTTCGCAAATTCCATTCCAAATACAATGACCAAAATCAGTACGCTGAGAATGACAACGTGCCATCCTTGAGTTGTAATAAAAGCATTCCCTAAGTTCATTAAGGTTGCTGTCAGTACTAAATAGAGAATGGTTAAAACAGCGACAATATTATAGTAGATTAACATCAGTTTCTTCATCATTATCCCTCCATTTCAACTCTTCTATATACTTCTATTGTACTCCTCCTAAAAGCGGACTTCAATCGGAATTTGGATATTTTAGAGCTAAAAAAAGACTGACAATAAACTTGTCAGCCTTTCATTTTGTTATCGATTGTTATTTGTCTTCTTCAGAATCTTTTTTCTTAGCGAAGACTAACACACCAACTGCCGCAACCACTAGTAATCCACCAATCACCATATAGATTGTTTGGTTTCCAGTACCTGTGTTTGGAAGTTCTTCTACTGTTGTTGTAGTTGTTGTATCTTCGACCGTTGTCACAGTAGTTTCTTCTGTTGTTGTCGTTGTTGTATCTTCGACCGTTGTCACAGTAGTTTCTTCTGTTGTTGTCGTTGTAGTTGTTTCTTCCTCTGTAGTGGTAGTTGTTGTTGTCGTTGTAGTTGTTTCTT
>CAUQUY010000125.1:0-2820 GCA_963521405.1 uncultured Streptococcus sp. | reverse complement strand
GCTCTTAAATACTCATTTTCAGCCTGAAGGCGTTCTAGTTCTGTCATCTCTTCTGGTTTTTTCTTTGGCTTACGTCCCATTTTAGGTACTCTCCCTCTTGTTTTCTCAACAATAGTATACTTATTTTTCTTGTATTGTGCGAGCCAGTTGTGAAGAGTGCCACGCGCAGGGAGGCCGTATTCGAGAGAAACTCTTTCTTTACTCCAACCTTCGAGTAAGACTTTATCAATCATTTCTTGTTTTATTTCTGGAGAATAATAATTATTTCTCCCTTTTTTAACTATCTCTAACCCATAACGTTCAATCAATTTAATCATGTAGGAAAGATTTCTCGCATCTATACCGAACATATCTGCAAGTCGTGAGTAGCTAAATCCTTGTTTTCTGAGTTCATAAATCTGAACTTTATCTTCATAAGTTAATTTCATAATAAAAACACCCCAAAAGTTAGATTTTCTGTCTAACTTTTGGGGTGCACTTCATCGTCAGCATTACCGGCCTTTTCAGTTTAGTTATTCAAATTTTACTTTATTAGCTTCGTTTGCTGGCTTCATATCGATTTGTAGAAGGTTCACTAAATTCTTATCATCGATGGTTGCATTGCCTTTGTCATCCACCTTAATCGCTAAATAGTGATTGTTTCTATCGTAATAATCCATTCCTTCTAAGTTGACATAGCCATCTCCTCTAAACCCAACGGCAGCTAAGCGGTAAATGAATTTATACAAGAGCGCTTTTGTAAAGTCTGTTTGTCCGATTTTTTGTACTTCTTCAACGATTCCATCGAAGAAATCTTTGTTATTTGTTTGGTAACTTGCTTGCACTTCATATTGGTATAAGTCAACACGTGGTGCTTTTAATTTTAAGTACACAGTATCGCCTTCGACTTTGTAATCTTCTAACGTATACGCTGCTGCTCTTCCTAGGGCATTCGTATTTACCTTTAAGTACATTGGAGCGTAGACTTTCACTGGATACTTCACTCCTTGATACTCCACTTCACCATCATTTGTAAATGTTGGGCGTGCTTCCTTCAAGAAGTTCACCATATAATCATTCCAAATACGTGTAAAGAATTCCTCTTGGGTTGAAGTCCCTGTTGCTTTTAGAAGTACATCAAAGTTTTCTTGGTTCACAAATACTGCATCCACGAGTTTTAATGCTTCTAGAACTTTTGTATCAGTGATACTCTTTTTCTTCTCATTCAATGCCTCTACTGCTTTTTGCACACCCTCCAGGTTCATCGTAACGTTTTTTCCACTATTTGATTCAACATACGTTTGTTCATATTTCGTCATTGGTGCGACTTTTGCATTCCAGTCAAATGAAGCTGCTGGATTTTTAGCATCTGTTTTTTTATTAGAAGCTACCTGTGTTGTTACTTCACTTGTTGCTTCTGTTGTTTCCTTTGCTGCTTCTGATGTTGATTTAGACTGAGAACATCCCGCCACTACTAGTGATAGAAGGGCTACACTCCCTGCTAAAAATCGTTTCGTTCCTTTTTTCATAAATGACTCCTCTCATCTCATATAGAGAATGTTTTCACGATTATTTTCATTCATTGTACCATACTTCTTTGGACTTCAAAACAAATTTCCGAAAATCCTAATGATAGCAAGGAAAAAAGCACCCTCACCATCGTGAGAGTGCTCGCTTTATTGATTATTGTAATTTTTCTAAGTCTGCTTGTAAGGCTGCTACTTTTTCTTTTGCAGCTTCTTCGCTATCTGCTTTTGCACCGATGTAGAACTTAATTTTTGGTTCTGTACCACTTGGGCGAACTGCAATCCAAGATCCATCTTCTAAAATATATTTCAATACATTTGAAGTTGGAAGTCCGATTTCTGAAACGACACCGTTCGCATCTTTTTGCTCATTCACTGCGAAGTCTTGCGCTAGAGCTACTTTCAATCCTCCAAAGCTTGTTGGAACTGAAGAGCGTAAGCCGTCGAGTAAGGCTTTAATTTTTTGTGGGCCTTCTAAACCAGCTACTGTTACAGAAATTGTTTTTTCTAAGAAGTAACCGTGTTTTGCGTATAATGCTTGAAGTCCGTCATATAAAGTCTTGCCTTCGTTCTTGAAGTGTGCTGCTACTTCTGTAAGTAATAACACTGCTTGAACCGCGTCTTTATCACGAACAAATGATTTCACAAGGTATCCGTAGCTTTCTTCGAAACCGAACATGAAAGTATGCTCTCCAGTTTCTTCGTCGTGTTGGATTTGCTCTGCGATGAATTTGAATCCTGTTAATACGTTCATCATTTCAGCGCCATAGCTTTTAGCAACCGCTGTTGGAAGTTCGCTACTTACGATTGATTTCACAACAAGCGCGTTATTTGGAAGAGTTCCTGCTTGTTGGTGAGCGTATAATAAGTAATCCACTAAAATCGCAGCGATTTGGTTCCCTGTAATCACTTGGTAGCTTCCATCTGGTAAACGTACTGCTGCACCCATACGGTCCGCATCAGGGTCAGTCGCTAATAATACATCAGCGCCTACTTTTTTCCCTAATTCTACCGCATATTCAAATGCGCCTGCTTCTTCAGGGTTTGGAGATTTAACTGTTGAGAAGTCTCCATCTGGCACTGCTTGTTCTTCAACAACGTGCAATCCTTTGAAATTAGCTTGTTCTAATGCTTTTTCAACAAGCATTAACCCTGTACCGTGTAATGGTGTATAAACCACTGACAATCCTTCCACATCGCTAAGAAGTTTTGGATTTACAGAGACTGTTTTAATTTCTTTCAAGTACGCATCATCGACGTCTTTTCCGATAATCGTTACAAGTCCTGATGCTTCTAAAGCTTCATCATCTAACAC
>CAUQUY010000124.1:0-2846 GCA_963521405.1 uncultured Streptococcus sp. | reverse complement strand
AATCGAACGTCTTGTGTTATTAATGAAAGACGAACAAGTAGAAGTTCCTGAATTACAAGAACTAGATGTGTATGTTGTTGGTCTTGGTGAAGCAACAGAAGAGGAAGTATTGAAACTTTCAATTTCACTTCGTCAACAAGGGTACTCAGTAGATCGTGATTTCTTTGGACGTAAAGCAAAACCACAATTCAAGAACGCTCAAAAATATGGCGCGAAAGTGGTCATCACACTAGGTGAAGAAGAATTAGAAACAAAACAAGTACCAGTGAAAGTAATGAAAACTGGTAAAGAAGTAAAAATTAATTTACAAGAACTCTATGAAGATTTCGATAGCATTTATCGTCATATCACAATGGATACAACAGCCATTGACGAGTACTTTGGTAAATAGAAAGAGGGATGGATATGAAAAGAAGAACAGAATACTGTGGATTAATTAGTGAAAAATTAGTAGGACAAACAGTGACATTAGATGGTTGGGTGGCAAAACGTCGTGACCACGGTGGAGTTATCTTCATCGACTTAAGAGACCGCGAAGGGATTATGCAAGTGGTTTTCAACCCAGCACGTAACCAAGAAGCGTTTGAAATCGCTGAAAAATTACGTTCTGAATACGTAATCCAAGTAACTGGTGAAGTGGCTTATCGTGGAGAAGGCCTAGAAAACCCAAATCTAAAAACTGGTAAATATGAATTGTTAGTAGATGAAGTAGAAGTATTCTCTAAAGCAAAAACTTCTCCTATCTATATCGATGATGAACAAAAACCATCAGAAGAATTACGCTTGAAATATCGTTATTTAGATATCCGTCGTCGTCCTGTATTAGAAAACTTACGCTTACGTCATAAAGCTACACGTTCAATTCGTGAGTATTTAGATGGTGAAGGTTATATCGATGTTGAAACTCCAATTTTAGCAAAATCAACACCAGAAGGAGCGCGTGACTATTTAGTACCTTCACGTGTTCACGAAGGAAGCTTCTATGCATTACCTCAATCACCGCAAACATTTAAACAATTGTTAATGGGTGCTGGATTAGACCGTTACTACCAAATCGTTCGTTGCTTCCGTGACGAAGACTTGCGTGGAGACCGTCAACCAGAATTTACACAAGTCGATATCGAAACAAGCTTCTTATCAGCTGAAGAAATCCAAGAGATGATGGAAGGCTTATTGAAGAAAGTGATGAAAGATACATTGGATGTGGAGGTTCAAACTCCATTCCCTCGTATTTCGTTTGCAGAAGCAATGGCTCGTTACGGAAACGACAAACCAGATACTCGTTTCGACCTAGAATTAATCGATGTAAGTGACATCATGAAAGAATCGGACCTTAAAGTGTTCAGTTCATGTATCGAAAACGGTGGAGAAGTAAAAGTACTTAACTTAAAAGGTCTTGCGGATGAGTACTCTCGTAAAGATGCGGATAGCTTAGCGGACTTTGTAGCTAAATTCGGCGCTAAGGGTTTGGCTTGGATTAAAGTCGAAGAAGACGGTCTAAAAGGACCAATCGCGAAATTTATCGTAAACCAAGAAGTAGCTTTCCGTGAACGCATCAATGCTGAAGTTGGAGATATCGTGTTCTTCTGTGCTGACAAACCATCAGTGGTTGCACAATCATTATCTGAATTACGTTTACACTTTGGTAAGAAACATAACTTAATCGATACGAACAAATTCAACTTCTTATGGGTTGTTGATTGGCCATTATTAGAACATGACGCTGAAGAAGACCGTTATGTTGCAATGCACCACCCATTCACTCGTCCAGTGAACGAAGACTTCCAAGCATTAATCGATGATCCAGCTGCAGCAAAAGCACAAGCCTATGATATCGTATTAAACGGATATGAATTAGGTGGAGGATCACTGCGTATTTACCGTCGTGACATGCAAGAAGCGATGTTTAAAGTTCTTGGATTCACAAAAGAATCTGCTGAAAGCCAATTTGGATTCCTATTAGATGCATTAGATTACGGATTCCCACCACACGGAGGAATTGCTCTTGGTTTAGACCGTTTAGTAATGTTACTTGCTGGTGAAGATAACATCCGTGAAGTAATCGCGTTTCCTAAGAACAGCTCAGCAGTAGACCCAATGACACAAGCTCCAAGTGAAGTGTCAGCAAAACAACTAGATGAGCTTTCATTAAAAATTAAATAAGACGGGAATGGATTTCTAAAAGGAGGAAGAAACTTTGAAGAGTAGTAAAGGGGTTGTGTTTAAAAGACAACAACGTATCCTTCAGCTTTTACAAGAAAACCAAGAGATGTCTGTTGAAGACTTATCGAAAGAGTTAGAAGTTTCTGAAATCACCATTCGAAGAGATTTACAACAATTTGAAGATCAAGGAGTTGTCGAGCGCTTCTACGGAGGCGCACGTTTCCTTGCTGGAAAAATTAAACAGGAAAACGTGGAACAAATTCAATATAATTCCATGAAGAAAAACATTGCAAGAAGAGCCGCGGGATTAGTACGAGATCATAATATGGTCTTTATTAACTCAGGCTCTACTGCCTTTTTGTTATTAAATTTTCTAGCGGATGCCAACGTTACGATTTTAACGAATAATGGTCGTTCCATCTTCAAAAAGCCATCTACGAAAGCATCTATTGTGATTAGTGGTGGTGAAATTTTCGAACAAAAGAAATCTCTTGTAGGGGATTTTGCAATCAACTCATTCTCTAAAGCCCGTGCAGATATTTGTTTTTTAGGGGTTGGAGGGATTAGTAAAAACGGAATTTCAACCTATGCACTTCCAGAGACTGCCGTAAACCGTGTGATTTTAGAACGAACAACTGGGCACCGCATCATTGTAACGGAAGGATTTAAAGTAGGTCGTGATT
>CAUQUY010000123.1:0-2940 GCA_963521405.1 uncultured Streptococcus sp. | reverse complement strand
AAAATAGGGTTGGTGGAAAATTTCCATCAACCCTAAAAATTATAGAACCAATAAATAAAAAAAGAGCTAGTTCAACTTGAACTAGCTCTTTTCCATATTAGTTTTCTCTTTTTTTCACTTTACCGTTCCATGCTTCGAAGCCATGTTTTAAAATGTAAATATTTGTATATCCATTTTTCTTTAGACGGTAAGCACAACGACCAGCGATTGATACGCCTTCTTCATATAAATAGATTGGTTGATCTTTACGTAATTCCATGAAACGTTCTTTAAATTGAGAATAAGGAATGTTACGTGCTCCTAAAATATGAGCTGCTTTGAATTCATCCTTTTCACGTACATCGATTAATTGTCCATGACGTAAATCCTTTCCGAACTCTTCAGCGCTAACCACTTTAGCAGCAGATTGACGCATCCAAACTAATACAAATAAGTAAATTCCGTAGGCCATGAATAGAGCCCAAATAATATACCACATGAGACTAAACTCCTTCAAAAATAATTTTAATAAGACAAGAGATATTGTATCATGTTTCTTCTAATCTTTCAAAAGCACTAAAGAAGCTGCTCCAATGACTCCTGCATCGTTCCCAAGTTCTGCTAAACGTAAGTGTGTTGTTTCGCGGACTTGTGGGAATACTAATTGTTCATATTCTTTACGAACGCCTTCTAGCAAGAATTCTCCTGCAGCGCTCACTCCACCACCGATAACGATGAAGGACGGATTTAACATATTCGCAACGTGTGAACATGCAATTCCTAAGTATTTTGAGAAATGACGAATCACGATTAATGCGAGTGGATCGTTTTGTTTTGCTAAATCAAACACATCTTTTGCACTCACATCTTGTCCATCATCGATTCTTGCTTTCAACTCTGAATCGCCTGCATATTCGTCTGCATAACGACGTGCTAAGTTCACAATACCAGTGGCACTCGCTACTGTTTCAAGACAGCCTTTTTTACCGCAAGTACATGCAAAAGGTCGGTCACTGAAATCAACTGTAATATGTCCAAGCTCCCCGCCGGCACCTGCTACACCGTGAATCAGACGGTTTTCAGCGATAATTCCACCGCCAACACCTGTTCCAAGTGTAAAGAAGGTTACGTCTGGTTGGTCTCCACCAGCACCCATCCATTTTTCACCGAGTGCTGCTACGTTAGCATCATTGTCGATGAAGAACGGAATTCCAAGTGCTCCTTCGATTTTTTCTTTCAAAGGTTGTAATGTTTTCCAGTTTAAGTTGTAGGCACCGATCACTGTACCCTTCTCTCTATCCACAACACCTGGAGAACCCATCCCGATACCAGCAAAGTTTTCATTTGTTAGTCCTAATAAGTCTAAACGATGACGAATTGAATCGATAATGTCGTCCACAATGTGGCTTCCTTCGTCTAAAATGTTGGTAGGAATCGACCATTTTTGTTGAACTTCACCTGCTAGTGAAATAATCGCAAATTTGATGGAAGTCCCACCTAAATCAATACCAATAATTTTCTTTTCCATTGTATTCACTCCATGAAACTTGTATATGCTTACATTATAACAGCATTATCTTTTCATTCCTAGTGCAAAAAGTAAAATTGCGATGACAAAATACGCAACGATTCCCGCAATGCGTGAAGCAGGTTTCGTCAGGCGGTCCCCTCTGAAGCTAATCGCCATCATCACTAAGTACCCACCAACGAGTCCTCCCAAGTGTCCATAGTTATCGACGGCTGAATTAATAAATCCAAGGACAATATTGATAATGATAAGTCCTGCGTATTGCACGCCCATTTGCCTAAAAGAACGAATGTAGCCGTGTTTTCTTGATAAATAAACAACAGCTCCCATGAGTCCAAAGAGCGCCGTACTTGCCCCAGCTGAAATGCTAGATGAGAATGCAAAACTTGCAAGGTTCCCCATAATTCCTGATAACAGATACACCGCAAGGAATCTCCAGTGCCCAATTTCGTACTCCATCTGACGACCAATCATATATAAGAACACGCTATTAAATAAAATATGTTCCAGTCCAATATGTAAGAAAATTGGCGTTAAGAATCGATAATATTCATGTTGATGAATGATATATGGATTGAATTTCGCCCCGAAATTAACAAGAACTTGTCCATTCGTGCTACCACCTGCAAGCGTCATCACGATAAACAGCGCTGCTTGAATCGCAAGAAATAAATAAGTGAAGCTAAAGTTCTCATTGAAATTTCTCTTCATTCGTTCTAATTTCCAAGGGTTAATCTTAAACATCTCTAACCACTCCTTCACTAGTAATTATTGTTGGAATTCGGATATCTGTGTCAAATACTGGCCAGTCGACAATAGGCATCACCTGAGTTGTATAGGCTAATGAGACGATGCGATAATCCTCTACTTGTTGTATGGTTCTATCGTAATAGCCGCCACCAAATCCAATACGGTCTCCTTTCGTACTATAAAGGAGTCCCGGAACGATGACTAAATCTAAATCTTTGACTTCAAAAATCGGATGCGTGCTATCAATCACGGGCTCAAGCGCTCCAAAAGCAGAACGCTTAAAGGTTGTTTGCTCATTCCACTCCACAAACACCAACGTCTTATCTGGCATTGTCACAGGGACAAATAACTGTTTCCCAGCAAGTCTTGCCTCTTGAACCATTAAGTCTAATTGGAATTCGAGTCGCATCGGCATTGTTACCGCAACCGTCTTTGCTTCAATCCATTGCGGCATACCTTTGAGCCATTCCACCACTCGTTTTTCTTCTGCACGTCGTTTTCCAGGCGTCATTGCCTCTAGTTCTCTTTTTTGAATCGCACGCTTCAACTTTTTAACTTCTTTTTGATACATGTCGAACAGTTCGTTAAATAACTTCAAGAATTCAAGTTCGACCGCTCGCATGCTTCTTTCTTCCAAAATAGGTCGACTTAACAACGGTGCCTTTTCCATTATCGGTTCATCC
>CAUQUY010000122.1:0-2941 GCA_963521405.1 uncultured Streptococcus sp. | reverse complement strand
AGAGCAAGTAGGGCATTTGCGACATCTTCAGCAGTATAGTCAACAACCATTTGGTGGATGGTTTCGCCTTCTTGTGTTGCAAGGGCTCCAATCTTGAGTAAGTCTTCATAAGGAACAGAATCCAATTTTACTTCTTTCAGCGTTGTTGGTAATCCAAGTGCTTGATAGAAAGTAATGTATTTATCGAGTTCTTCTTTTGGACGATTTTCTAATAACAGTTGTGTCAATGTACCGTAAGCTACTTTTTCACCGTGAGTAAGAGTATGGATGTCTCCATGAATCGCTGTGAATCCGTTATGGATGGCATGCGCTGCTGCTAATCCAGCTGATTCAAAACCGATACCGCTGAGTAAGGTGTTGGCTTCGACTACAGCTTCTAAAGCAGGAGTAACCACTTTGGCGTTTGCTGCTGCAACGGCTTGTAGACCATTTTCGAATAAAGTACTTTCGCAGACACGAGCGATGGCTTCTGCGGCAATCGTTGGCACTTGACCGACCATTGTGCCGCCTTGTGCTTCGATGACTGCACGAGCCTCCACCCAAGTAGCAAGAGCATCGGCAATTCCTGAGATTAATAAACGAACAGGAGCATTGGCAATGACTTTTGTATCCACTAATACTAATTCTGGGTTTTTCTTGTAGAAACGATAGCGTTCAAACACGCCTTCTGCTGAATAAATTACAGAGAGTGCAGAAGTTGGAGCATCCGTTGAAGCAATTGTTGGTAAAATCGCTACCGGACAATTTGAGTCATCCGCAATCGCTTTGGCTGTATCGATCGATTTACCTCCACCTAAACCGATGACTACGTTTAGTTGATGTTCCTTCACAACTTCAGCAACGCGGCGAACTTCATCATTAGTTGCTTCACCATGGAAGATTTCACGATGGACAAACGCGCCTTCTTTTACGAGATTCTCTTCTAGTTCTTTACCGACTAAATCATAAACGATAGGGTCGCAAAGAAGGAGATGTCGATCCCCAAGAGCCAAAACGTGAGAAAGACCAGTTTTAAGAACATCTTTCCCCTGAACATAACGAGACGGACTAGCAAATACTTTTTCCATAATCATAACTCCTTTATAGTTTGTTTATAACTTCACTTTATCATTGAAAACGATTTCTGTCAATGGAGATTCTGTGTTGTTTTAACTAGTAATCTGAGATTTCTTAGAATAGGGAAGAACATTACTGGGGATGAGGAGATTTTTGGGATAAACGATTCTTGTTGGGAATGATTCTAATCTTCAATGCTGTATGATGTTTCATCTCATGAAAACAAAATATCTCCAAAGAAAAGTCCTCAAAAATACCGTTTTTCCTTAACAATTCTTAATGAAGGAATTCTTGAAAACGGTTGTAAAACCCCTTTGCATGCTTTATAATAAAACTATAGAAATCAAACGAAGCAATTCCTAAGAGTGGTCCTTAGGATATTTCTTCAAATCTGGTTTTCCAGATGAAAGGGGAGAGTATTATGTTTAAATATAATATCCGTGGAGAAAATATTGAGGTCACAGAAGCGATTCGTCAATACGCTGAAAAGAAGATTAGCAAATTAGAAAAATACTTTACTGACGTTGCTAATGCGACTGTATATGTCAACTTGAAAGTCTACGCTGAAAAGACTGCAAAAGTTGAAGTTACGATCCCACTTCCTTATTTAGTTCTACGTGCCGAGGAAACTTCAATTGATTTATATGGAAGTATTGACTTGGTAGTCGATAAACTTGAAAGACAAGTTCGTAAACATAAAACAAAAATCAATCGTAAATCTCGCGAAAAAGGATTCGATATTGTGTTACCACCACTTCCAGAAGTGGCTGAAGAGGAGGAAACAGGATTAGAAATCGTTCGTACAAAACGAATTGATTTGAAACCAATGGATAGCGAAGAAGCTGTTCTTCAAATGAACATGTTAGGACATAACTTCTTTATCTACCAAGATGCTGAAACGAATGAAACAAACATTGTTTATCGTCGTAAAGATGGAAAATATGGTTTGATTGAAACAAATTAATAAAATTTTAGGTGGCTTTTTTAAGCCACCTTTTTTTATGAATAGAAATGGCGCTAGTTTTAGCGAAAAGAAAACGGAGTTAAAGTAACAATAACTTTCCGTTTGGATAGGAAATTGGGTTTCTTTGACGTAAAAATGTAAAAAAATCGGGTGACTTTGAAAAAAGTCGCCTTTTTTTGCTTTCTTAATTAGCTAAACAATGGTAAAATGAATAAGATGCAATAGGTGTAGCCACCTATTTGTAGTACTTTTATGAGATTTAAAATGTTCACCGATTTAAAAATAGTGGTGAAAATAAAAAAGGAGTTAATTAAATGGCAAATTTTTTGAGACAGTTAGTTGAAAATGATAAGCGTGAATTACGTCGTTTAGGAAAACTAGCGGATAAAGTAATTGCGTTAGAATCTCAAATGGATGCGTTAGAAGATGCTGATTTTCCAGTAAAAACAGAAGAATATAAAGCAAGATATGCTAAAGGGGAGTCTCTGGATTCATTACTTCCTGAAGCATTCGCGTTAGTACGTGAAGGGGCTAAACGTGTATTAGGCTTATTCCCATATAAAGTTCAAATCATGGGTGGGATTACACTTCATGACGGTAACATTGCGGAAATGCGTACTGGTGAAGGTAAAACTTTAACAGCGACAATGCCTGTATACTTAAACGCATTATCAGGAGACGGAGTTCACGTAGTTACAGTAAACGAATACTTAGCCTCTCGTGACGCTCGTGAAATGGGTGAGTTATATAACTTCTTAGGCTTGACTGTAGGGTTAAACTTAACAGGAATGTCTTCAGAAGAAAAACGTGCTGCATATGCAGCAGACATCACTTACAGCACAAACAGTGAATTAGGATTTGACTACTTACGTGATAAAATGGTGGTTTACAAATAAAAAATTTAACAACTTCAAATTAAAT
>CAUQUY010000121.1:0-2947 GCA_963521405.1 uncultured Streptococcus sp. | reverse complement strand
AATTCTAGTTCAACAGTTGAACCAACCTTCATCCCTTCTCTTCCACGAACTTGGATTTCTGAACTTGTTTCGTATGAACCATCTTCGTTGAACTTAATCGTATTTCCAGAAGGTGGCATGTGAATTGAGTTTGTTTCTGTCGCAAATTTCTCTACTTTTGGAATATCTACTGTACTTGTTACAGAAGAATCTCCCACTTTAATCACTTGATTTAAAGTGTAGTCTTTATTCGCAATAACAGCTCCGTTATAAGCGTTATCTGATTTAATTGTGAACTGTGCTTGTTTCAACACATCGGGTTTTACCGCTTCAACTGCTTTTGTAAATGTGATTTTTAATGTAGCAAGTGTTGATTCCAATTCAGCTTGTTCCATTTGAGCTTTGTTGTTCGAACCTTGACGAGCTTTATTAATGTTTTCGAAGGAAACGATAGAAATGGTCCCAATTTTCTTTCCTTCATAAATAACATCTTTACCCGCTAATGAACCTAACACGGCTACGTTTTCTAATGTAATCGTTACGTAGTCGCCTTCTTTAACATCGTCATCTGTTAGAGAAACAGCGATATCTACGTCTGTGTAGTATTCATAGTATTTAATATCATGGTTTTTAATCGTACCGGTTACTTTTGCATTTACTTCTTTTGCTGCACGCGTTGGAGCCGCAGTTGTTGCTTCTGTTGTAGCTTCTGTCGTTGCAGTTGTTGCTTCTGTTGTAGCCTCTGTTGTTGCTGCAGCAGCTGTAGTCGCTTCTGTAGTCGTTGCATCTTCCGCAAATACAGATTTATTCGCTTGGAATGCTGTTAATAAAATTCCGCAAGACGAAATTGCTAACATCAGTTTTCCAATTTTACGAATTGATTGTTCTTTTTTCATCCAATCTTTCCTCCATAAACACTTTAGTTAGAATCATTTTACTATAACTTTGTAAAATTTTCAACTTAATAATTCACAATTAATTCGAAAAGTATTTTCATAATTTTCATTATTTCCCAAAAAAAGAACAGTAGCTTGATACTACTGCTCTACTCCATGTTGAACTTTGTTTTTAAAGATATAATACGCAATCATGAGAGGCACCATCGAACCAAACCATGCCATTGGGTTGGCAACCGTTGCTCCGACGAAGCCGTATATATTTGAAAGAACCACTGCCGCAACAGAACGCATAATGAGTTCCATAATTCCAGCCAAGGTTGGCGTAAATGTTTTTCCCACTCCTTGTAAGGTATAACGGTAAATAAATAATAGCGAAAGGAAACTATACGTTGTTCCGTTTGTAAGGAAGAATAGTCGTCCTAACGCTACCACATCCTCATGCCCTTCTCCTACGAAGGCACGAATAAGTATCGGACTAAATAGATTTAAAATAATCCCTACCACAATGGCAAATGTCAATGATAATTTGATACATTCACGCACACCAAGCCAAATACGATCGTATTTCTTTGCCCCAAAGTTTTGTGCTGAATAGGTGGCCATCGTGACTCCAAACGACATCATGGGAAGAATCGCTAACTGGTCAATCTTTTGTGCTGCTGTGTGTGCCGCAACCGAAGTCGGTCCTAACTGATTCAATGCAATTTGAACCATAATCGTTCCGATGGCAATAATCGAAGCTTGGAAAGCCATCGGGAATGAAATACGACAATGTTCCCTTATATTTCGTTTCGTTGCAACAAGGTCTTCCTTCGTTAAGCGCAATACTGGAATCTTCTTCCAAATATAAACAACACAGGCCACTGCTGAGAAGATTTGAGAAAGAACCGTTGCATAACCTGCCCCTTCAACTCCCATTCCAAAAACAGCAATAAAGACGATATCCAAAATAATATTCATCACACATGCCATTACTAGAAAATATAATGGTGTTTTCGCATCTCCAATCGAACGGAAAATATTCGATAGTAAATTATAAGCCATTGAGGAGAAAATACCGCCAAAGATGACGATTAAATAATCATAAGCTCCATCAATAATCTCGGATGGTGTCTGCATGATTTCTAGAATTTGTCGACAGAAAATCATACTCAATGCGGTTAATACAATCGCCACAGCAATCGAAATTAAAATGGAAACATAAAAGCTATGTTTCACGCCCTTATAATCCTTGGCACCAAACCGTTGCGCTAATGGAATCGCAAGACCAGCCGTTAAGCCTGTCGCAAACCCGATGATTAAAAAGACAATACTTCCAGTAGACCCCACCGCAGCTAACGCCTGCACACCAATGGTACGACCTACGATAAAGGTATCCGCCATATTGTATAATTGTTGGAATAAGTTCCCAATTAATAGCGGGATTGTAAAATTCCAAATCAATTTTAGTGGTTTCCCACTCGTCATATCTTTAGCCATGAGACACCCTCCTCTTCAAAAAATTAGCAAGTAATAGTATAAAACATTCAAATGAAAATGAACAGTAGTTTTGAAAAATTTCTTTTAAGAAAACGTCTTCTATGCTAAAATAGGACTGAAAAGAGGCGAATGTTATGGCAGATTTTGATAAAAATAGAATTGCAAAAATGCAACAATACTTAACAGATGTAACAGACCCTGAATTTAAAGGGAGCGCCACCGACAAAACTGTCGCTATGGCCGAATTATTTAATTACTATCATTCGGATTGGAAAGCTGATGCAAGTCACTTCGTCGATCAAAACTTAGAACTCTTCGACGATGAAAAAATGCAAATGCTCTTCAGAAATTCCAACAAGGGCCGCAAATCTCCACATACCATCATCCGACAAGAATCAAAAAGTAAGTATAAACGCCCGATGAGACCGGGGGAAGATTAAAAACAGGATACGAGAAAAGGCGCTTAGAAACGAACCACTGGACCGGAGTAACGCAAAGGACTTGGTACAAGTCGTGCGGATACTACGGGAAGTGGACGTCGTTTCTGCCTTTTCGAGTTCAACTACTAGGATACGAGACCGAACTCAACT
>CAUQUY010000120.1:0-3009 GCA_963521405.1 uncultured Streptococcus sp. | reverse complement strand
AATCTTCGTCGTTTTACTCCTTGACTAGCAAACTTACCGCCTCAACATGGTGCGTCTCAGAGGTTACATAAAAGTGCCTTTTTTGAGTTTTATTTCAAAAAAATGGAGTTTGTGAAAAGCCCATTGTTATACGCTTTGAAGGCTTCTCAATAAAATGAAATCTATTTACATCATTTGTAAATTCTGAAGTTTGTTGGATTTGCAACTTCAGAAAAAGGCTTATCTATAAGAACCATAGAGCACCTCTCTTTGAAAATAACAGCGCACGTAAAAATTCCAAAATTCACTTATAAGTGAATTTTGGGATTTCAACTAATATTGTGAACTCGTTTATTAATCGCAATATAAATTGAAAATAGGCATGAAAAAAGACGATAGATTTTTGATTTTTCTAACGTCTTTGTGTTTTGTATTTCATTAGACAAACTGGAATTTGTTAATTTGTAAATCTCAACAAATACCCATTTGGATCTTGTATTAAAAACTCTATTTGCATTTCTTCTATTCCATTAACTTGATATATGTTTCTAGTTAGTTCTCTGTATAATTCTATATTCAAATGATTCACTAATTTATAAAGCTCTTCAATATCATCAACAGCTATTGAAAAATTTATTCCTCTTCCTAATGGATATACTAGTTCACCTATATTCCAACCATCATCGTGAATTTGTTCAAACATAAACTGACTATCTTGAAATGACATGAAAACAAATTTATCTTCAGTACGTTCATATTCAATTTTAAATCCTAATTCTCTATAAAATTTTTTAGTCCGTTCAATATCAAAAACTGACAATTCGGGAATCATCCTATTAAAATTCATGTTTCCTCCTCGTCAAATTATAAATTCCCAGCTCTACAAGCGAAGGATTTAATTATTTTTTCTTTTTTTGTTATTGTGCGATGTTTTGTTTTATCTCCAATGATCTCGAGTTTGGGCTACTAAGATGAGTCCTTTTGTAAAGGAGATAGTCATCTTGTCCCCTGTAAATTCATTGCTGACAAGCGCCACTGGGTACGCGTAGCTTTTTGAATCGAGCGTGTATTTGACATCTACGAGGGTGACATTTTCCACAGGAGTCATACTAATAAAGGAAAGGTACTTTGTAAAGTCCATCTTTTCAATCGTGTAGGTGCCTGGCTGGATGAAATTCACGACATTCGTTGCATCCTCAAACACCACATACGGAATGAGCGGTGCTAAGTCTGGTCGCATCATCGTCCATAAGGTACTAATCGCGTGGTCCACTCGCCCGCCAAAAGAACCGAGTACATGAATCGGTGTCTCTTTGTAATGCTCCTTCACCCATAGCAAGGCTGCCTCAAAGTCAGTATCGTCTTTTTCAGAAGGGAGCGGGACAATAGTACCCGCTGCTTCATGAATCAAGTCGCGCTGTTCTTTTGTGACAGAATCAAAGTCCCCAATCGCTACTTCCATGGGAAGATGCTGGTCTAATAACCGAAGTGCGCCACCATCGACTCCGACAAAACGGAAGTCTTCATAGGCCTTTCCGTATCGATTTTCTAAGAGCTCCTTGATGTTCTCTTTGGTGTTGGGTCCTCCCAAGACAATCACAACTTCCATCTTCGTCCCTCTTATGCTTCTTTAATTGAATCGATCGCAGCTTTGATATCGTCTGCGTAGTATACATATGAACCGGCAACGGCAACGTCTACCCCTGCTGCAGCGCAAAGTTTCGCTGTTTCGCCGTTCACTCCGCCGTCCACTTCGATTAAGTAGTGGTAGCCTTTTTCTTCGCGCAATGCGAATAATTCGCGTACTTTATCCAATGTTTCTGGAATGAATGATTGACCCCCGAATCCTGGATTTACTGTCATCACTAATACTAAGTCCACTTCGCTTAAGACTGCAGAGATGGCACTCACTGGTGTACCTGGGTTAATCACGACACCGGCTTTTACGCCTTCTGCTTTAATCGCTTGAAGCGCGCGGTGGATATGTGGCGTTGCTTCCACGTGAACAGAGATGTAGTCTGCTCCTGCTTTTGCGAATTGTGGAATGAAACGTTCTGGGTTTTGTACCATTAAATGGCAATCTAACACTAAATCTGTCACCGGACGTAATCCTTCAACGATGTTTGGTCCTAATGTTAGGTTTGGAACGAATTGTCCGTCCATCGCATCGATATGAATCCAGTCTGCTCCTAGTTTTTCGACTTTCTTAACGTCTTCTCCTAGTGTTGCAAAATTTGCGCTTAAAATTGATGGTGCTACTTTCATGTTCTGTCTCCTCTATCTACTTTTTTCGTTTATAGACTGGTTTTCTTTGGTCCAGTTCTTCATAGAAATTCAAATAATGGTCGTATCGCTCTTGCCAAATGTCCCCTGATTCCACGCCTTGAATCACAGCGCAGTTTGGTTCATGTTGGTGCGAACACTCTCTGAATTTACATTCATGCTCTACTTCGACAAACTCAGGGAATAAATGCGGTAAGTCTTCTTTTTCAATCTCCATAAAATCAACCGTACTGAATCCCGGAGTATCCGCAATCCACACGCCTTCGATTTCATGAAGCGATACGTGACGAGTCGTATGACGCCCACGTCCTAACGCATTCGAAATCTCTCCCGTTTCTTGGTTTAATTCTGGAATCATCTCGTTCAGCAAGGTCGATTTTCCAACCCCTGACTGCCCTAAGAAGATGACTTTCTCTCCACGCAAACTCTCTAAGAGTGGTGCCTTATCCTTCATCACTTCTTGCCCAAAATAAACCGGATAGCCGATTTTTTCATAACGTGCCTTCACGTCCACGAGGCGAGACATCCCTGCCACGTCGAGCAAGTCCGTCTTTGTAATCATGATGACTGGTTTCACATCCAAGCCTTCCAAGTAGACAAGGAAGCGATCCACTAGATGCGTCGAAAATTCTGGTTCGACAGCCGACATCACAATAATCCCGACATCCACATTGGCGACAGGCGGACGAACAATGGCATTCTTTCGCGGCATTATTTTTGTTAGCGTTCCTTCTTGCAAGTTACTAC
>CAUQUY010000119.1:0-3014 GCA_963521405.1 uncultured Streptococcus sp. | reverse complement strand
ATCCATGATCTTGCGAGCTTTCTTCTTTCTGAGTTAGAATAGCTGCAATCTCTTTGTATGTTGGCTTGATTACATACATGAACTTATCGGCAGTTAGTCGCTCTTTTAGATGCTCTGTCATTTCATCGTTTACAAATACTTTGCTAAAGAAATCATCATTTTTCAAAACGCTTTTGATACAATCAACATTTATCGTGATAGGTTCTTTCTCCTCACCATATTTAAACGGCACTAGTTGAATAAACTTTGTCATCCATTAACCTCCCAAAGCTCGGGATTTTCGTAAATATTGCCGATGACTTCTCTTGAATTAGCCACATTACATAATCTCTCAAAATTATTGTATCTAATCAAACTATTCGTCCACATTCCTAAATCAGATCTGTACTCGACTACACCATTCAACAATCCATCTTTTGTACCAAGGATATCCCCCTCAAAGATTTCCTTTCCGTTCTTGTCTTTGAGTCCTGTTGATTGCATGAGTTTAATTTCATCAAACTCTACTGACATTTCTGTACATCTTTCAGTATCTCCCTGCTGACAGATATCTACGAATTTGCTATCAAATGAAATGTTAGTTACATCACACATCCATTTCAATGACTTTATCCATGCTCTATATCTTGGTATCATAATTTCACCTCAGCCCCAACTTTCACATTCTCATACACTTCCTTCGTAACCACGAACACACCGTAGTCACGAATGGTAAGCGTGTATAGTTTTCCGTGTCGTCCTTTTTCAAGGACCTTACCAAATATCTCAGCGCCTGCGTTATCAGCCTTGTAGATAACCATCGGCTTCTTTTCTTCTAAATTACGGATCTTATCCATCTGCCAGATGTTTAGTCCAGCTGATAGTAGAATCCAGACAGCTATGAATCGTTTCATCACTTACTCTCTCCCGTAACTTGATTACGCTCGACTCTTAACTTAAAGCAGTCGTTGTCGCTTGTGCGAAGTATTGTAATCTCTTCGCCCCACTGACTTCGTGTGTACGGGTATCTGTTTGGTCGTGTCATTGTTTTTCCTCCAACTTCTTAATTTCCCATTCAACCTGTTCTTTTCTGCGATTCAGGTCTGATAACTTCTGCACCTCAATTGCTTTTTTTATAACTTCGAGCCGTTCGATTTCTTCTTTAAACTCAATAAGCTTATCGACTTTTCGTGCGAATTCCCCGAAATTTTCAGCCCAGTTGTATTCTTCCCATCCGAAAGCTCTTCTTAATTCTCTTTTTTGCTCATTGAATTTTCTTGTTAACTCGTTATTAAGCAAGGCTTGTGCAATCAGGATGTAAATAGACATACCAATCACTAACGAAGAAATCAAAATCATCCCCCAAAACATCAAATCTTTCAATCTGTGACCTCATTTCTTCCATCTCTTACTTTTTGCAAATAATATTTGTATGTTTCATTTCTAACATAGTCATTTACTAAATTTTCAAGTGCTTTATTGACTACTTCAGACACGCTTCCATAACCACCATATTCTTTAATGGCTTCGACATGGTCATATAGATCTTGTGTAATCGTTGCTTGTATCTTTCTAGACATCACTCCACCTCATTTCTCAATTCAAAATCAATCTCATACATAAGCAGATGGCTTTGAAAATTAACAAATTCTTCAACCATTTCAGCTTCTTGAAAGTCGTAATTCTCGATCGAAACCAAGAAATCATCAATATCATCCCTTTGGACACTTCCGTATTCTGTCTTTGTATGTTCCATAGCTGTTTCATAGCCATCTACATCAATTGTGTAGCGTATTCTGCCACTCGAAAAATCATATTTATAATTCTTGATAATCATCACTCCACCTCCTCAAAATAACTATGAAATTTACTTAAATTTACAATAGCGACCTCTTCAACAACATGCTTTTCAATGTCAAAGTCTGGGTCATCTTTACTAAACTCTTTCTTAATGGCTTTTTCAGCTAGCGAAGGTAAAGCGAATATGCTTGCTCCGTTTTTTAAGGCAAGCGGATTCCCATGTTGATTTACTATTCGATACCCTATATCAAACGGTCTGATTTCCCTCGGGACTTTTATGCATTTACTTTGATTCTTCATTCCTTCTTCAAGCGTTTGTATCACCCCTCAACCTCCTCAACTTCAATACCCTCACAATTGAAAACCCATCCGAAGCCAGCTTCTTCTAGTTCTTTACGGGTGTGATGCACCTTATAACCTTCCCAATTCGAAGACCAGAAGAAACTATTCTTTTTAAAACTTAAAATTTGAATGCTATCATTAAAATTGGCGTTCGGCATTTTCACCAAATACCGCTTCTCTTCCTCGTTTGTGTAGCCGTCAAGCCATGCGCGAGCGACTAAATCAAATGGTCGTTCTTGCATAAACCATTTACCAACTTCTTCATTTGTGAAATCAAAATCGAATAAGTCTGCTACGTCTTTGCAAGATTTTCTAGCTTCCTCAATCCAATCTGCAACAAACTGCGGAATCACTGGTTTATTCAATTCTTGCCGAATCTTGTCAGCATCTTTCAATTGATTACCAACCCATGCTCCCTCAAGTTTGCCTTGCTCATAGCCTTCACGCCATTTTGCATGACTGAAATCCTGCTCAAATTCACCCATGATAGCCTTTAACCAAACTTCACGATCATGCACTGGCAGTTCTCGTAACCTTGCTAGTATGTTCTTGACATAACGAGGCGCTTCGTCTGCGTGACCTGTTTCTGGTTCGTCTAGTTTAGAAATGAGTTCTATTGCCGCGTCTATCTCAATATATTCCGCTTTGTTGCCAAAAAGATTTTTCAATCCTTCTATCCGTTCAATCAATTCTTTTTTATTCATCTTCCAACTCCTTTATCTTTTCCTCTAGCTCTTTGTTCTTTTTCCTCAACAAATCCCGTTCCAGCGCTCTAATTCGTCTCTTCCGTGCATCGCACGGTTTCGAATACTCGGCTATTTTTTCTTCGTTTCTCTTGATTGATCGTTTCATTTCGTCAATCAAGGCCTGTTTAGTGTACTTCATTCAAATAC
>CAUQUY010000118.1:0-3069 GCA_963521405.1 uncultured Streptococcus sp. | reverse complement strand
TTTGATTTCTGCTACTTCGGCTATCAGTCCTTGCTAAATGCCCAAGGGAGAACGCGTACGATTACAATGATCAGTGCGGCGTCTTCGATTGCTAACGTTATTCTAGATCCAATCTTCATTTTTGCGACGATTCCTTTTGTCGGCCTCACTGGGTTGAATTGGGGGATTGAAGGGGCAGGATGGGCGACTGTTATTGCAAAAGTACTCTTATTAGCGCTTGCCATTCGTGCCGTTCGTAAGGAATCAGATATTCAAATCTACTTAAGACATGTCAAAATTGACAAAGAAGTGATGAAAGAAATCCTTAAAGTCGCATGGCCGTCTGCCTTCGGGTATGGTGGAGCTGCATTGGGGTTCACCGTCTTAAATGGACTTATTCAGTCGTATGGAACGTCAGTACTGGCTGCGTATTCGATGGTAAACCGTATTTCGGATTTACTAACGCAACCACAGATGGGAATTGGGGCGGCGCTAACAGCCATCATCGGACAAAACATGGGGGCTGGTCTCTATGACCGTGCGCATGCTATCTTTAGACGAGCGCTACTATGGGTGCTCATGATTTCAACAGTTGGCTGTATCATCGTCTTCTTCTTCCAGTCTCCAATTCTTGGAGTCTTCATTAAAGATAGAAGCGATGCGGTTCTTTGGGCAAATGCCGTTGAGTATTTGAACTATACAGCCTTTATCATTTTCTTCATGGGAATGTTCTCGGCATACAATGGATTCTTCCAAGGATGTGGCGTGACGAAATACTCGATGAATATGTCAGTGGGACGACTTTGGGTATTACGCCTGCCAATTATTTGGGTGCTTGGAGCCTTTACAGCACTCGGGGCAACCGGTGTATGGATTGCCATGTTATTATCAAATGCGTTAACGGTTCTTTATGGACATATCGTCTATAAGACAAAGGACTGGAGCACATTACATTATGCGAAAGGGGATCAGTCGTGATTAAAGATTTTATTCATTATTACAAACCGTATAAAAAATTATTCTTACTCGATTTTACCTGTGCGGTCATCGTGGCCATTCTTGAACTTGCCTTTCCAGTAATGGTGAGAAGTGTCATCGATAACATCGTGCCGTCTCAAAACTTACAACAAATTATACTCGTGGGGGCAGGGCTACTTGCGCTGTATGCCTTCTCAACAACTTTGAACTTTATCGTGGTGTACATGGGGCATATTTTAGGGATTAACATTGAAACGGATATGCGTCGTGAGTTGTTTGCGAAAATACAAAAACAATCCTTCTCGTTCTTTGATAATATGAAGATTGGAGAATTGATGAGCCGCTTGTCGAGTGATTTATTCGACATTAGCGAATTGGCGCACCATGGGCCAGAAGAATTCTTTATCGCCGTGATGACGTTAATCGCTTCGTTTGTGTTGATGTATCAAGTGCATCCAACGCTTGCGTTATTGACGATTTTCTTCGTTCCGATTATTGCGGTGGCACTGGCGGTATTTAATCGTCGCATGGCTGCGATCAATCGAAATATCTACAAGGGGTTAGCCAACTATACGGCAGGCTTGGAAAATGTACTTAGCGGAATGCGTGTGGTAAAGGCATTTGCAAACGAAAGTCATGAGCAACAACTCTTTGAAGAACTCATTCAAGAGTATCGCTCGAATAAAATTGCGTTCTATCGTACGATGGGGACAAGCAGTAGTTTCAACTACTTATTAATGCGCAGTATTAATCTCTTCAGCTTAATCGTAGGAGCGTACTTCACGGTCATTGGTGATCTAACAGCGGGAGAATTAGTCGGCTACATCTTACTGTCCAATGTGTTCGTAGGACCGATTAATAAAATGAACTCAATGATTGAATTGTATCCTAAAGGGTTTGCGGGCTTCCGTCGTTTCAAAGAATTGATGAATGTCGAAATCGATATCGAAGACGCACCGGATGCCATTTCTGCTCCAACTTTTGAAGGACGAGTGGAATATAAAAATGTCGGATTCGGATACGAAGAAGATAAGAAAGTGTTGGAACATATCAACTTGACGGTAGAACCAGGTCAAACGGTTGCCTTCGTTGGACCAAGTGGAGTTGGGAAGACAACGCTTGTGAACTTGTTGCCTCGCTTCTATGAGTTAAAAGAAGGGGAAATCTTGGTTGATGGAACCAACATCAATCGTTTCACCTTACAGTCTCTTCGCCGTCAAATCGGTATCGTGCAACAAGATGTGTTCCTCTTTAATGGAACGATTCGCGAGAATGTATTGTACGGTAGACTCGATGCGACAGATGAGGAAGTAGATCGTGCCATCGAGCAAGCGAAACTGAAAGAAGTCATTGAAGATTTAGAAGATGGCGTGGATACACATATCGGAGAACGCGGTGTGAAATTGTCAGGCGGACAAAAACAACGCCTCTCAATTGCTCGTATTTTCTTGAAGAACCCTTCTATTTTAATCTTGGACGAAGCAACGAGCGCGCTCGATACGCAAACCGAGAAGTTTATTCAACAATCGTTTGACGAGTTGGCAGAAGGTAGAACGACCTTTATTATTGCTCACCGTCTTGCTACGATTAAAAATGCAGACCGTATTATTGTCGTTACAGAAGATGGACTGACAGAAGACGGTACGCATGAAGAATTGCTCGCAAAAAATGGTGCGTATGCAGCTTTATACAAAGCACAATTTAATTAGGTTAAAAGGAGACGGTGATAGTGAATAAAAAATGGATTGCTGGAATTATGATTGTGATTGCGATTTTTCTAGCGGTATATAGCTATATAGCATTACCTGATTTGGTTACGGTACAAATTGATTTTTCAGGAAATCCGTCCAGACAAGAACCTAAACTCTTAGCTCTTCTATTTCCTCTTGTGCTAACAATTGGAGGGAGTATTGCCTATATGGTGAGTGAAGTAAAAGAAAAGCAATATCTGCTATTGGCAATTGTAGGTATTCTTGTTGCAATTATAACCATCATAGCCAATCTTTAAAGGAAGAACGAAATTTTCAATTTCTAAAGAAAAACGGTGTTTTGGACTCAGGGACTGACCCCAAAAAGTGAGAATTTAATAAAAACACCCTAGGGCTACCGTCT
>CAUQUY010000117.1:0-3078 GCA_963521405.1 uncultured Streptococcus sp. | reverse complement strand
ACCACCGTGTGGGTGATCGTTAGGGTTCATTACAGAACCACGAACTGTTGGGCGTTTACGTTTCCAACGAGAACGTCCTGCTTTACCGAAGTTAATTAATTCGTGTTGTTCGTTACCAACAGTACCGATTGTTGCACGGCAAGTTGAAAGAATCATACGAACTTCACCTGAGTTCAAACGAACTAAAGTGTATTTACCTTCTTGACCAAGTACTTGTGCACTTGTACCAGCTGAACGAACTAATTGTCCACCTTTGCCTGGTTTTGTTTCAATGTTGTGGATCACAGTACCCACTGGGATGTTTGCTAATGGTAAAGCATTACCTACTTTAATATCAGCATTTTCTCCTGATTCGATACGTTGTCCTACTTGTAAACCTTTTGGAGCAATGATATATGCTTTAACACCATCTACATAGTGAATTAATGCAATGTTTGCTGTACGGTTTGGATCGTACTCGATTGAGTGAACTACACCTTCAACGTTATCTTTGTTACGTTTGAAGTCGATCACACGGTAAGCACGTTTGTGTCCGCCACCTTGGTGACGTACAGTGATTTTACCTTGGCTGTTACGACCAGCGTTGTTTTTTGATGATTCCAACAAAGTTTTTTCTGGTGTTGACTTTGTGATTTCGCTGAAGTCATAACCTGTCATATTACGACGGCCGTTTGAGGTTGGATTATATTTTTTAATCGCCACGTCTATTTCCTCCTATTATTATAGTAGTTTTTTCTTTCTGAAGATTAAGCTTCTTCAGCGAATAATTGAATATCTTTTGAATCTTTTGTAAGCTTCACAATTGCTTTACGACGTTTGTTAGTGTAACCACCGTAGCGGCCAACACGTTTGAATTTAGCACGTACATTTAAGATGTTAACTTTTTCAACTTTAACACCAAAAATTTCTTCTACGGCTTGACGTACTTGAATTTTGTTAGCACGTACATCAACTTCAAAAGTGTATTTCTTTTCGTCAGTAGCAAGCATTGAAGCTTCAGTAATGATAGGGCGTTTGATTACGTCACGTGCATCCATTATTGAAGTCCCTCCTCTACTTTAGAAAGAGCTGCTTTTGTGAATAATAATTTGTCGTTGTTTACAACGTCTAATACAGTAACATCTGTTTCGTCAACGATTGTTACGTTTGGAATGTTACGAGCTGCTAATAATGCGAAATCGTTTGAAGATTCTACAACTACTAACACTTTTGTATCAACGTTTAAGTTAGACAATACTTGTGCAAACTCTTTTGTTTTTGGTGCGTCAAATTGTAATGCTTCCACTACAACAAGCTTGTTATCCAATACTTTTTGTGATAATACTGATTTAATCGCTAAGCGACGTACTTTTTTAGGTAATTTGTAACTATATGAACGAGGTGTTGGTCCGAATACAATACCTCCGCCACGCCATTGTGGTGAACGGATTGATCCTTGACGAGCACGACCAGTTCCTTTTTGGCGCCATGGTTTACGGCCGCCTCCGCTTACTGCACTACGGTTTTTAACAGCGTGTGTCCCTTGACGTAATGAAGCGCGTTGCATGATTACTGCGTCGAATACTACATTTTCGTTTGGTTCAATTCCGAAGATTTCTGAGTTTAATTCGATTTCTCCGTTTGTTGTTCCATCTTGTTTAAATAATGTAACTTTTGTCATTCTCTCGTTCCTCCTTCCCTATTTATTATTTAGATTTAATTGCTGTTTTAATTTCTACTAATGATTTCTTAGATCCAGGTACGTTACCTTTGATTAAGATTACATTGCGTTCTGCATCAACTTTCACTACTTCTAAGTTTTGAATAGTGATACGGTCGCCACCCATTTGTCCAGGTAATGCTTTACCTTTGAAAACGCGTGATGGGAATGATGCTCCACCCATTGAACCAGGACGACGGTGGTAACGAGAACCGTGTGCCATTGGTCCGCGAGATTGTCCATGACGTTTGATAGCACCTTGGAAACCTTTCCCTTTAGATGTACCTGTTACGTCAACGATGTCTCCTGCTTTGAATACATCAACTGTAATTTCTTGTCCTACTTCGTACTCGCTAAGCTCGACATTGTTGAATTCACGAATGAAGCGCTTAGGAGTAGCATTTGCTTTTGCTACATGACCTTTAGCAGGGCGATTTGATAATACTTCACGTAAGTCGTCGAAACCTAATTGAACAGCTTCGTAACCGTCGTTTTCGATTGTTTTTAATTGAAGAACAACGTTTGGAGTTACTTCAACTACTGTTACAGGAATAAGTTCACCTGCTTCTGTAAAGAATTGAGTCATCCCTACTTTTTTGCCTAAGATTCCTTTGGTCATGGTTACACCTCCATTTTTCTATTTATTATAATTTGATTTCGATGTCAACGCCGCTTGGTAAATCAAGCTTCATTAAGGCATCAACAGTTTTTGGCGTTGGATTAACGATGTCGATCAAACGCTTGTGTGTACGCATTTCAAATTGTTCGCGAGAATCTTTATATTTGTGAGTCGCACGAATAACTGTGTAAAGCGATCTTTCTGTTGGCAATGGAATTGGACCAGCTACGCTAGCACCAGTTCTTTTTGCTGTTTCTACGATTTTTTCCGCTGATTGATCAAGCGCACGGTGTTCGTAAGCTTTCAAACGGATACGGATTTTTTGTTTTGCCATTGTCTTTCCTCCTTCGTCTAATGTTGTCATAAGACTAGCTCCACGCGAATTTCCGACTTGACCCTTTCGTGGCAAAGCGTCCGGGCGTGTCGCAACCTCTCGTTTCATAGCTCCCCTTCTTATTTTAAGAGGGGGTATGCTGCTTTAGAATTTACATTCCTCTGCGGCACTTTTAATAGTATACAAGATTCTTTTTTTGATTGCAAGCGAAAACCGTTGATTTAACAACATTTATTTATGCACACGCGCCCGTGTGTTCCATTTTGTTTTAAACCCTTTACAAACATTGTTATATCAACGTTTTTGACATTTCATTGCTATTTTTGTTTTTCGCTTTCAATTGTCTGACATTTTAATTTAAAAAATTTTAACAATAAATATCCACCGGCTAAGCCGGTGGTTTTTCAGTTTCGGGCATAGCCCTGA
>CAUQUY010000116.1:0-3151 GCA_963521405.1 uncultured Streptococcus sp. | reverse complement strand
CGGAGTTCCACGTATCGTATTTGCCAACAAGATGGATAAAATCGGTGCTGACTTCTTATATTCAGTACGTACAATCCACGAACGTTTACAAGCAAATGCACACCCAATTCAATTACCAATCGGAGCTGAAGACAACTTCACTGGTATCATTGACTTAATCAAAATGAAAGCTGAAATCTATACTAATGACTTAGGTACAGATATCCAAGAAACAGATATCCCTGAAGATTTACAAGATTTAGCTGAAGAATGGCGTGAAAAATTAGTGGAAGCAGTTGCTGAAACTGACGAAGCTTTAATGGAACGTTATTTAGAAGGTGAAGAAATTTCAGAAGCTGAATTAAAAGCAGCTATCCGTAAAGCTACATGTGCGGTAGAATTCTACCCAGTATTATGTGGTTCTGCCTTCAAAAACAAAGGGGTACAATTAATGTTAGATGCAGTAGTTGACTACTTACCATCTCCATTAGATGTTCCTTCAATTAAAGGGGTAGACCCTAACACAGACCAAGAAGTAGAACGTCATTCATCTGATGAAGAACCATTCTCAGCATTGGCCTTCAAAGTTATGACTGACCCATTCGTAGGTCGTTTAACATTCTTCCGTGTGTACTCTGGTACTTTACAATCAGGTTCATACGTTAAGAACTCAACGAAAGGTAAACGTGAACGTGTAGGACGTATCCTACAAATGCACGCGAACTCTCGTCAAGAAATTCCAGAAGTATTCTCAGGAGACATCGCTGCTGCAGTTGGTCTTAAAGATACAACTACAGGGGACACATTATGTGACGAAAAAGCTGAAGTTATCTTAGAATCAATGGAATTCCCTGATCCAGTTATCGAGGTTGCTATTGAACCTAAATCAAAAGCTGACCAAGATAAAATGGGTATTGCTTTACAAAAACTTGCAGAAGAAGATCCAACATTCCGTGCTTACACTAACCAAGAAACTGGTGAAACAGTTATCGCTGGTATGGGTGAGTTACACTTGGATATCATCGTTGACCGTATGCGTCGTGAGTTCAAAGTAGAAGCTAACGTAGGTGCTCCTCAAGTATCTTACCGTGAAACATTCCGTGCTTCTACACAAGCTGAAGGTAAATTCGTTCGTCAATCAGGTGGTAAAGGTCAATACGGTCACGTATGGATTGAATTTACTCCTAACGAAGAAGGTGCTGGATTCGAATTCGAAAACGCTATTGTCGGTGGGGTAGTTCCTCGTGAATACATCCCTGCAGTTGAAGCTGGATTGAAAGACGCTATGGAAAACGGGGTATTAGCTGGTTATCCATTAGTTGACATCAAAGCTAAACTTTACGATGGATCATACCATGATGTCGATTCATCTGAAACAGCCTTCAAAGTTGCCGCTTCTATGGCATTGAAAGCTGCTGCTAAGAAAGCTCAACCTGCTATCTTAGAACCTATGATGGCTGTTGAAATTACAGTTCCTGAAGAATACTTCGGAGATGTAATGGGACACGTTAACGCTCGTCGTGGACGTGTTGAAGGTTCTGAAGTTCGTGGTAACGCACAAATCGTTAAAGGTATGATTCCTTTATCAGAAATGTTCGGTTACGCAACTACATTACGTTCTGCAACACAAGGTCGTGGTACTTTCAGTATGACATTTGACCACTATGAAGATGTTCCTAAGAGCATTGCAGAAGAAATCATTAAGAAAAACGGCGGTAACGGAGAATAATCTCTAGCACTGCATCCTATCAAATGAACTGAATCGGCTGGTTATGTCAGTCATAACCAGTTGATTTTTAAGAGAGTTCTTTGGTATAATTACAATCGGTAGATACTGTTATAGAATCTAACAAAACTCAATTATTAGGAGGAATCATTTAAATGGCAAAAGAAAAATTTGACCGTTCAAAACCACACGTTAACATTGGTACAATCGGCCACGTTGACCACGGTAAAACAACATTAACTGCTGCTATTACAACTGTATTAGCTAAGAAAGGTTTCGCGCAAGCTCAAGATTACGGTTCAATCGATAAAGCTCCAGAAGAACGCGAACGTGGTATCACAATCAACACAGCTCACGTTGAGTACGAAACTGACACTCGTCACTACGCTCACGTTGACTGCCCAGGACACGCGGACTACGTTAAAAACATGATCACTGGTGCTGCTCAAATGGACGGTGCTATCTTAGTAGTATCTGCAGCTGACGGCCCAATGCCACAAACACGTGAACACATCTTATTATCACGTCAAGTAGGTGTTCCTTACATCGTAGTATTCTTAAACAAAGTTGACATGGTTGACGATGAAGAATTATTAGAATTAGTAGAAATGGAAGTTCGCGATTTATTATCAGAATACGATTTCCCAGGCGATGACACTCCAGTTATTTCAGGTTCTGCTTTACGCGCTTTAGAAGGCGACGCTTCATACGAAGAAAAAATCTTAGAATTAATGGCTGCAGTTGACGAATACATCCCAACTCCAGAACGTGATGTTGACAAACCATTCATGATGCCAGTCGAAGACGTGTTCTCAATCACAGGTCGTGGTACTGTTGCTACAGGTCGTGTTGAACGTGGACAAGTTCGTGTTGGTGACGAAGTTGAAATCGTTGGTATTTCAGAAGAAACTTCTAAAACAACTGTTACAGGTGTTGAAATGTTCCGTAAATTGTTAGACTATGCTGAAGCAGGGGATAACATTGGTACATTATTACGTGGTGTTACACGTGACAACATCGAACGTGGACAAGTTCTTGCTAAACCAGGAACAATCACTCCACATACTAAATTCAAAGCTGAAGTTTACGTATTAACTAAAGAAGAAGGTGGACGTCATACTCCATTCTTCACTAACTACCGTCCTCAATTCTACTTCCGTACAACAGACATCACTGGTGTTTGCTTGTTACCAGAAGGCGTTGAAATGGTAATGCCTGGTGACAACGTAACTATGGAAGTTGAATTAATTCACCCAGTTGCTATCGAAAACGGTACTAAATTCTCTATCCGTGAAGGTGGACGTACAGTAGGTGCTGGTTCAGTAGCTTCTATCGAAAAATAATTTTTCTTAAAATTGATTTTCAAGACTATCCAATTTTGGATAGTCTTTTTTTGGCTCTTTGTCAAATAGTGTTGATGAAGAATTTTAGGAAGGGATTAAGCAA
>CAUQUY010000115.1:0-3184 GCA_963521405.1 uncultured Streptococcus sp. | reverse complement strand
GTGCTCAAGTAATTCAGGTTCTGAATCATCTCAAACTCAAAGTGGTTCAAAAACAATCGATACTTTAAAAGTTGCTTTTGTTCCTTCACGTGACCCTGAAACAATTGTTACAACAACACAACCATTAAAAGAATTATTGAAAAAAGAGTTAGCTAAAGAAGGCTACGATGTTAAAAACGTTGACATCACTGTCGGAACAAGTTTTGACGCAGTAGGGGAAGCATTAGCATCTGGTAGTGCGGATGTAGGTTTCTTACCTGGTGGTACTTATGTTTTATACGACAAAGAAGTTGACGTATTATTAACAGCTACTCGTGATAACTTATTAAAAGATTCTTCTAATCCAAAAGACTGGAATGATGGAAAAGCAACAGAACGTGGTAAAGAGCAAGCCACTTCATATAAAGGTTTAATCATTGCTGGTCCTACTGAGAAAGGGAAAGAATTAGCAGCGAAAATCAACAGCGGTCAAGAATTAACTTGGGACGATTTAAACTCTGCTAAATGGGGAGTATTAGGAACTTCATCTTCTTCAGGTTATATCTACCCAACATTATGGTTACAAGATAAATACGGTAAAGGTATTTCTGACTTACAAAACGTTGTACAATCTGACTCATACGCAAGTTCTGCAGCTCGTTTAGCATCAGGACAAATTGATATCATGGTTGGTTATGCTGACGTTCGTAATGACTACGCTAAGAAATGGACTAGCGATTACGGCCGTTCAGAAGACATCTTCAAAGAAACAAACGTTATCGGTGTTACTCCAGATATTTATAATGACACAATTTCAGTAAGTAAAGCTTCTCCAATCGTAGACGATGCATTTAAAGAAGCATTTGCAAACGCAATGATGAATATCGCTAAGACAGATGAAGGTAAAGAAATCATCAAGATTTACTCTCATAAAGGGTATAAGAAAGCTAACGCTAGCGACTACGATAAAGAACGTGAAGCACAAAAATTACTTAAAAAACTAAAATCAGGTAACTAATAAAATTTGTAATGAATATCAAATGAGGGTTAGGATATTTCTCCTGACCCTTTTTTGAGAGAGAGGCAATAAAATGATTAAATTCGAGAACGTATCTAAGACTTATCCAAACGGGGTTAAAGGTCTTAAAAATATTAATTTAGAAATTGAACAAGGAGAATTCGTATCGATTATCGGGCTTTCTGGTGCCGGTAAATCAACATTAATTCGTACGATTAATCGTATGCTAGATATTAGCGAAGGGAAATTAACAGTTGATGGAATCGATGTTACGAAATTAAAAGGGAAATCTCTACGTAAATTCCGTAGAAATAAGGTGGGGATGATCTTCCAATCATTCAACTTAGTAACAAGAACAACGGTTATCAAGAACGTATTAACTTCAATCGTTCCTGACATTCCATTCTTCCGTTCATTATTCGGTATCTATACAAAACAAGAGAAATTACATGCGTTAGAAGCATTAGATAAAGTTGGCATTGTAGATAAAGCATTTATTCGTGCAGACCAATTATCAGGTGGTCAACAACAACGTGTGGCCTTAGCTCGTACATTGGCTCAAAATCCAGAAATTATTCTTGCCGACGAACCAGTTGCGGCTCTTGACCCAGTGACAGCAAAACGCGTTATGGAAGACTTTAAGCGTATTAACAAGGATATGAATATTTCAATCCTTTTAAATATTCACCACGTTGAATTAGCGCTTGAATACGCAGATCGCATCCTTGGAATTAGAGATGGTGAAATCGTATATGATGGTCCTAGTTCAGAAGTTACACCAGAAGTCTTGGATCTAATTTATAAAGGAAAGGCGGAGGAGTTACATGAAGCTTAAAGAACTCTTCGCACCAAAAGAATATACATTAGAAAACGGGACAACGGTTAAAGAACCACGCTCTAAAGTGATTTTTATTACCATCTTACTATTAATTGCAATGTACTTTGCAGGTAAGATTACTGGTTTTAACTTAAAAACATTGATGACTCGCGGAGGCCAATTCTTCGTTATTATCGGTAAAATGTTCCCACCAAATTGGGAATACTCAAGTTCTATCTGGGATCCATTAATTGATACGATTAAGATGTCATTACTTGGATCGTTACTAGGTTCGATTCTAGTAATTCCTTTTGCAATTATTGCATCAAGCAACATTGTTAAAAACAAATTTATCATTAGTTTAAGCCGTTTATTCTTAAGTGTGGTACGTACATTACCTACATTAGTAACAGCCTTAATTGCGACTTATATTTTCGGTTTAGGTACAATTGCTGGTACATTTGCGATTGCTACATATACATTTGCGTATTGCGGTAAACAACTATATGAACAAATTGAAACAGTTGATATGGGCGCTTTCGAAGCTGCAGAAGCACTAGGAGCAACAAAAGGAAAAGCATTCTCTAATGCCATTATTCCTCAGATTTTACCAGGATACATCGCATCTTCTTTATACTGTTTTGAAGGGAACGTTCGTTACGCTTCAATTCTTGGGTATGTTGGTGCCGGTGGTATCGGGATTATCTTAAACGAAAACTTAGGATGGCGTGAATATAGCAATGTCGGTATGATTTTAGTAATTTTATTCTTTACTGTAGTTATTATCGAAAGTATTAGTTATTATTTACGTACTAAATTAGCGTAGGAGGGGACAACTATGAATGAAGCAGTATTAAATCAATATCAAAAAGCCCCTCGTACTTGGATCGTAAAATTAATTGTTGTTTTAATTCTTGTAACACTTGTTGCTTGGTCTGGAACAACGATTGAATTAAGTAAAATTCCTGAAAATGGGGCAGAAATCTCTAAAAATATTATTAAAGGGATTTTCACACCAGATACAACTTTGTTATTCGATATGTCGAATAAAGGTGTCGCTTATCTTTTATTAGAAACAATCTGTATTGCGTTTCTAGGAACATTAGTTGGTTCGATTTTAGCAATCCCATTTGCGTTCTTATCTGCAACGAATATCGTTCCAAAGCCAGTAGCATTAATCTTCCGTACAGTAATCATGGCCATTCGTACGGTACCAACTCTGATTTACGGATTAATGTTTATCCGTGTAACTGGACCAGGTCCGTTCACAGGATTATTAACGATGTCTGTAGCATCAATCGGGATGATTTCTAAGCTTTATATTGAAGCCATCGAAGACTTAGATTACAAGATTTTAGAGTCATTAGACG
>CAUQUY010000114.1:0-3394 GCA_963521405.1 uncultured Streptococcus sp. | reverse complement strand
CGAAGGTGCAAGACTACAGGCTTGCACCGGTGCCCCGTAACAGCGATTATAAAAAGAATCCGCAAGGATTCTAAGAAATCATCAGCACTAACCAAACTCCAGAACCACCCAACTAAATCTCAGCACAATTTCACACCCTCCACAATGTTTTCATTTAGTTTTCACTTCTCGTATTTTTCGCGTAGGTATGGTATACTATGCCTATCTTTAAACAATTTCAAGGAGGCTCTTCCCAACATGGCTGAAGACAAGAAAACATTTTACTTAACCACACCGATTTACTATCCAAGTGGCAACTTACACATTGGTCATGCCTATACAACTGTAGCCAGCGATGCTATGATTCGCTATAAAAAACTACAAGGGTTTGACACTTACTTCTTAACAGGAACAGATGAACACGGACAAAAAATCCAAGAAAAAGCGAAAGAAGCAGGCGTTTCTGAAATTGAATTCGTCGATAAAATTATTTTCGGCATTCAAGACCTTTGGAAAAAGCTAGACATCTCTTACGATGACTTCATTCGTACAACACAACCACGCCATATAAAATCAGTCCAAAAGATTTTCCAAAAATTAGTGGACAATGGCGATATTTACCTTGGTGAATACGAAGGTTGGTATTCAGTATCAGACGAAGAGTACTTCACTGAGTCTCAATTAGTCGAAGTATACCGCGATGCCGAAGGAAATATGATTGGTGGGGTTGCGCCAAGTGGACACGAAGTAGAACTCGTTAAAGAAGAATCTTACTTCTTCAGAATGAGTAAATACGCAGACCGCTTATTGCAATACTATGAAGAGCACCCAGATTTCATTCAACCAGAATCACGTAAGAATGAAATGATTAATAACTTCATCAAACCAGGCTTAGAAGACTTAGCCGTATCACGTACATCATTTGACTGGGGAATTCCAGTGCCAAACGATCCAAAACACGTGGTTTACGTATGGATTGATGCGTTATCGAACTATATTACAGCGCTAGGATATGGTAGTGATGATGAAACATTATTCAACCGCTACTGGCCTGCAGATGTGCATTTTATCGGAAAAGAAATCGTTCGTTTCCATACGATTTACTGGCCAATTATGTTGATGGCATTAGATTTACCATTACCGAAGAAAGTCTTCGCACACGGCTGGTTATTGATGAAAGACGGTAAAATGTCTAAATCAAAAGGAAACGTGGTAGACCCGAACACATTAATCGAACGTTACGGCTTAGATGCACTTCGTTATTATTTATTACGTGAAGTACCATTCGGTTCTGACGGTATTTTTACTCCAGAATCATTCGTAGAACGTATCAACTATGACTTAGCCAACGACTTAGGAAACTTATTAAACCGTACTGTTGCGATGATTAATAAGTATTTCGATGGAACCATTCCTGCACATACTGCACCGGTTTCTACATTTGACCAAGAATTAGTAGATGCTTCAAAAGAGATGATTGTGGAAGTTGAAGAAGCAATGGAACAAATGCAATTCTCAGTGGCTCTTGCAGCAATCTGGAAATTCGTTTCTCGTACGAATAAATATATCGATGAAACAACTCCATGGGCAGCCGTGAAAGACGAAGCGCGCCAAGAAGAATTAGCACGTACAATGAACTACTTAGCAGAAAGCTTACGTATCATTGCCGTTGCCTTACAACCATTCTTAACGCAAACTCCAGGAGAAATCTTGGCACAATTAGGAATTACAGATAGCGCGTTAATGGATTACCCTTCATTACACACATTCGGCGTGATTCCTGAAGGAACTAAGGTGGTCGAAAAAGGACAACCAATCTTCCCACGTTTAGATGTTGAAGAAGAAGTAGCTTATATTCAAGCAAAAATGGGTGGAGTACCAGCTGAAGAAGAAAACACAGACTGGAACCCAGAAGAAGTGGAACTATCAAGCGAAAAAGAAAGCATCAAATATGACGACTTCGATAAGATTGAATTGAAAGTCGCAGAAGTCATCGAATGCGGACCAGTGGAAGGGGCAGACAAATTGCTTCAATTCCGCTTAGACGCTGGAGATGCTGGCGGACACCGTCAAATCCTTTCTGGTATCGCAGAATGGTATCCAGACCCAAGTATTTTCGTTGGAAAGAAAGTCGTCATCGTTGCGAACTTGAAACCACGTAAAATGCGCGGACAAATCAGCCAAGGAATGATTCTTTCGGCTGAAAAAGATGGCGTCCTACAAGTGGTGTTTGCACCAGACGGAATGCCAAACGGCTCAACAGTAGCTTAATTAAATAAAAGAGTATAAGTGACCCTTCGAATGCGAAGAAAGGCATTTGAAGGGTCATCTTTTTTAAAGGAGTTAACTATATGAAAAAAGGTTTATTAACAGGGTTACTACTCTTTGGATTTTTCTTTGGAGCAGGGAACCTCATTTTTCCACCAACTTTAGGATATCAATCAGCTGATCAATTGTGGCCAGCAGTCATCGGATTTATTGTTTCTGGGGTCGGACTTGCCATCGGAACGCTTTTAATCGGAACGGTCATTAATGGTGGGTTTAAGAAAGAGTTGGACGAAAAAATTCATCCGATTTTCTCATTGGCATATTTAATTGCATTATATTTGGCAATTGGACCATTCTTTGCGATTCCACGTACAGCAACGGTATCCTATAATATCGGGGTAGCGCCGTTTCTACCTGATTCAAAATCAGGCCTTATTATTTACGCGGCGATTTACTTTGCGGTAGCCTTTTACTTGGCGTATAACCGTTCATCACTATTATCAAGCATCGGTAAAATCTTAACACCGATTTTTGCAGGATTAATCTTAATTTTAGTAGTCGTTGGAGCGTTCAAATTTGGGCAAACAACTCCTGAGTTAGCTGGACAAACAGATTTGACAGCAGCAAAAGCTTTCGGAAATGGATTTATTGAAGGGTATAACACACTCGACGCCTTAGCAGCGGTAGCCTTCTCAGTTGTTGCCGTGAACACGTTAAAAGAGTTCCATTTCAGCTCTAAGAAAGAGTACGAGAAAACAATCATGAGCGTTGGTGTTGTAACAGCGATTGGATTCAGCGTATTGTATATCGGACTTGCATTCCTTGGAAATCATTTCAACGTGGCAAGTGCCTTAGCAAAAGATGCAGATTTAAACGTTGGGTCATACGTATTAACAATGGCTTCACGCGAGTTATTCGGTACATTCGGACAAGCCTTCCTAGCGGTGATGGTAGTCATTACCTGCTTAACAACAACGGTAGGGTTAATCGTATCTGTAGGGGAGTTCTTCGAAGAAACATTCTCTCGCTTCTCTTATAAAGTGTATGCGACTGTATTTACATTAATCGGATTTGGTGTAGCAACACTTGGTCTTCAAACGATTATCGCATTCTCACTTCCAGTATTGATGATTTTATATCCAATTAC
>CAUQUY010000113.1:0-3443 GCA_963521405.1 uncultured Streptococcus sp. | reverse complement strand
ACTGTTTTATAAGCGAACGTTCGCTCAACAGTGATATTAATTTATCATAACTGATAACCAATTTCAACTGAAATGACTAAGAATTTTTTAGATATTTTATTCTTCTATAAAAATTCAAAAAAGAGCCTAGGTTCCATGAACCTAGACTCTCAAATATACTCTATTGTACGACTCCTGTATCGATTGCTACACCATCTCTTTTAATGACGTATTTACCACTAGGAACTTGATTGTTAAACGTAAAATCAATAGTTACACTTGTGGTTTCAGAAATCTTGAAAGTACGATACGCAGTATTCAACTTATTGTTTGCATCTTGAATAAAGATTTCAACTGTATTTTGTTTTGCTTCTTGGGTATTTGACCCAGAGTTCGCATTATTATTGTTATTTGTCTTCTTCGCTTCATAAGGAATCGTGAATTGGCGAGATACTACTCGTTCTCCTTTTCCTTTCGAGATGACAACTGTTAATGTATCACCTTTTTTAAGAGCTGTGCCTTCTGCTGGTGATTGTTTAATAACAGTATCTGCTGTTTCATTACTATTTTCTTCTGAGATTTGTAACTTCAAGCCATGTTCTTTCGCGTAGTCTTCAACGCCTGAACGCGAATAACCTTTTAAGTTAATTAACGTTACTGGTTCTTTTCCTTTAGATACGGTTAAAACCATTTTTGTATCTTTGGCGACTACTTTTTCACCTTTAGCAACACTTTGTTCTATTACCTTACCAGACTCTACAGTATCTGAATAACTTTCTTTCTTCTCTACTGCAATTCCTAGTTTTTGCAAGGCTGCTTTGGCTTCATTGAAAGTCTTGCCGGTATAATCTCCGACTTCAACGGTGTCTTTACCAGCACTTACTTTTAATACCACTTTAGATTTTTCTTTTACAGAACTTCCTGCCTTAGGGTTCGTCTCTACAACTTTCCCTTCTTCGACAGTGTCCGACTTCACTTTTTGCACATCTGACACTTCGAGGTTCGCATCCGCTAATTTTACTTTTGCATCTGCTTCAGTAAGGTTCGTTACATCTGGAACTTTAACGTCTTTTGGAGAAGTTTGAATAAATGCATAGATAGTTCCAGCACTAATGATGATAAATAGTAGCAATAAGATCCATGGCCATTTCTTTTTCTTCTTCTTTTTAGGTTCCTCTTGAACAACTTTCTTCTCTTCGTCAAATTGAATTTCAGGAACTTCCTTACTTGTTGCTGGTACCTTACGAGGGATTGGTCCTGTCGTAATTGGTTGCAACACCTTTGTTTCCTGACTGAAAGCAGTCGGTTTAAACATTGGCTCGTGTAAGCGTTCTGGATTTAAGCATGTTTGTAAATCTTCCAACATTTCGTAGCAACTGCTGTAACGATCAAGAGGCTCTTTCGCAGTCGCCTTCAACACCACATTTTCTAAACTTTGTGGTACTGTTGGTAACATCTGTGATATCCGAGGAAGTGGCTCTTGGAAATGTTTCAACGCGATTGAAACTGCTGATTCTCCTTCAAAAGGAACTTCACCGACTAATAATTCATACAATACGATACCGAGTGCATAAATATCACTGCGGATTGTTGCCATTCCACCTCTTGCCTGTTCAGGAGATAAATAATGAACAGAACCAAGCAATGTATTCGTTTGTGTTAATGACGTTTCAGAAAGTGCAATTGCAATCCCAAAGTCTGTAATCTTCACATTACCTTCTCTATCAATTAAGATGTTTTGAGGTTTGATATCGCGGTGAATGATTCGATTTTGGTGAGCGAGCTCAATCGCTGAAACGATTTGTGTCATAATACGAACGGCTTCACGTGGTGGAAGAGGTCCTCTCTCACGAATGTACTCTTTCAAATCCGTTCCTTCGACGTATTCCATTACAATGTAATTTGTTCCGTCTTCTTCTCCAACATCATATACACTTACAATGTTTGGATGGACTAATTGTGTTGCTGATTTCGCTTCTCGTTGGAAACGTCTCATCGCAGCTTCATTTGTATGGAAGTCTAAGCGTAACACTTTTACTGCCACGGGTCTTTCTAGAATTAAATCTTGTGCTAAATACACTGTGGCCATACCACCTGTCCCGATATGAGACTTGATTTTATAGCGACCACCAACTGTTTTTCCTGGTGCAATCATTCTTCTACCTCCTCCCTGGCAGTATATTTTGCAATCGCAACTGTAATGTTATCGCGACCGCCCGCTTCATTTGCAGCATCGACCGCTTTATTCGCTTGCGTTGTTACATCTGAATAATTCCCTAGAATTTCTTTAATATATTGATCTTCAACCATATTCGATAATCCATCTGAACAAAGGAAAATCGTGTCTCCATTTTTTAAACTCACTCTTACAAAATCAATCTGGACATTCAGTGTAATCCCTAAAGACTGCGTTACAATATTTCGTTGAGGGTGGCTTTTGGCTTCCTCTTCAGAAATCTCTCCAGATTTTAACAGCTCTTGTACGAGTGTATGATCTTCTGTCAATTGTTTCATTTGAAAATTGCGATACAAATAAGCACGGCTATCACCGACGTTTGCAATTAACAATTCAGAACCGATCACTACGGCAACCACAATTGTTGTTCCCATTCCATCTAGCTCACGATATTGATTCGCTTTTTGGAAAATACGATCATTTTCGGCCTGAATATTTTTAACGAGCCATTGATAAGCGGCTTCTGTATCCGTAATACTTTCTTCTTCCCAACGTTTTCCCAAATGCGATAATGCCATAGCACTTGCTACATCCCCAGCATTATGCCCGCCGATTCCGTCACACACAACAATCATCGGCACGTTTTGAGTATTCAAAAAATATCCGGCAGCATCTTCATTTAAAGTACGTCTTTGTCCGACGTCACTTTTGATGGCTATCTCCATATTTTTCCTCCTGTTGCGAATTTATTTTCTTACCATTCTCGCGATGAAAAATCCATCTGTATGATATTCATGCGGTAAAATCGTAAGCATCGGATTTTCCTTTGTACAACCAAACTCTTCGATTGGTTGTAATTCGAATTCCGGATGTTGTCGTAAAAAGTTATGGACTACTTCTTCATTTTCACCCTTGTTAATTGTACAAGTTGAATAGATGAGTTTTCCACCTTTCTTTACCATTGTAGCAATTGCAGACAAAATTTCCAACTGTATTTTTGTTAAATTTGTTAAATCTTCACTATTTTTTGTGTATTTTATATCTGGTTTACGTCGCATCAGACCTAAACCTGAGCACGGAGCATCCACAAATACCGCATCAAAACTTTCTTCTTTAAACAACTCTTTTGCTTTTCTAGCATCAAGAGCATGTGTATGAATACGGTCTTCGACTCCTAGGCGTTTAGCATTTTGGTGGATTTTACGTAATTTATTTTCATGTAAATCTAACGCCTCAACTAGCCCACCCTCTTTGGCTACTAAGTAACTTGCAAAATGAGTGGTTTTCC
>CAUQUY010000112.1:0-3604 GCA_963521405.1 uncultured Streptococcus sp. | reverse complement strand
TTTGGTTTGTCTTCTTTGTTCAGTTTTCAAAGGTCAATCGTTGTTTTGCAACAACGTTAGATATATTATCACGCTCATGTTTTCATTGCAAGAAATATGATTCGATGTTTTTGTCATCTTGCGCGACAACGTTTAATAATTTAACACAGGATAAAGAGAACGTCAACGAATAACTACTCCATTTTTCAAAAAAATTGTATAATCGAGAAAACGACTTGAAGGAGGGCCTATGAGACTCGAACATCTATTAATGAAACATCTGGTGCTGAGCCGCCGCGAAATGAAGAAGCTTATCAAGAATGAAGCCGTCTTAATCGATGGAGTTCCGGCCACTCACGTTAGCAACAATGTCGACGCGACCCTGCAAGTCATCACGGTTAACGGGACGCGGATTCACGACGACAGCCAGAAATACTATATGCTGAATAAACCTCAAGGCGTCATCTCCGCCACGACCGATAAAGAACATACGACGGTTATCGACCTCTTCGAAAACGAGAACGTCGAAGGCCTCTATCCGCTTGGTCGACTCGACGGAGATACCGAGGGACTGCTGCTCGTGACCAATAATGGTCCGCTGGGCTACCGCATGCTGAACCCCGACCAACATATCGAGAAAGAATATTATGTAGAAGTCAACGGTCCGCTAGACGAAGATGCCGTAGAAACCTTCAAACGCGGTGCAGTCTTCCACGGTGGGTACCAATGCAAACCAAGCACGCTTACGATACTAGAAACTAGCGAAACTCTCAGCCACGCGACTGTCACCATCTCTGAAGGGAAATTCCATCAAGTGAAGAAGATGTTTCTGTGCGTTGGTGTGAAAGTGACGTATCTTAAACGCATCCGTTTCGGAGAGTTCGTGTTAGATGAGGCATTAAAACCTGGAGAATACCGAGAGTTGAACGAAGCAGAACTCAAACTTGTAAAGACGTATTTCTAAAAAAGCAAAATGTAACATAAAAGTTACGTAACTTATATGTTACATTTCGGTTTTTCAACTAAACAAAGAAGCTCGCCTGCACTACGCAAGCGAGCTTTTCTACTATATTTTACTCTTCAATACCATCATGAGAAGAATACCATGCTCCTACTGCCATCAACATTAGTGCAATAAAATAAGTAACTTCTGGCATCTGACCAAAGATTAGAATAGACAGGAAAGCTGCTATGAATGGAGAAACAGCGTAATAAGCGCTAGTTCTTGCCGCCCCAAGAAGCCGTTGAGCATGAACATAAAAATAAATACTTAGTCCATAAGACACAATGCCTAAAGCCATAACCGCAATGACGCTCCAAAGATTCATCAATCTCTCACCAAGCACTAAACCAATTACGATAGAGCCAATTCCAGAAAATATTCCCTTTAACAAGACAATCTCTAACGGATCACAGGAAGAAAGTTTTCTGGTGCAATTATTTTCCAATCCCCAGAAAACAGCAGCCAATAATACAAATAAAGAACCATAGGAAAACTCTAGACTCGAAAAATCTTCAAAAGACAAGATAACACTAGAAAAGGTTACGAAAAGAATTCCCATCCATAACCGTTTACTGATACGTTCTTTAAAAACTACTAACGCAATTAGCGCAGTCGCAACAATCTCAAAATTATTTAACAAAGAGGCATTCGCAGCAGTTGTTGCGCTTAGCCCTATCAACATACAGATTGGCGCTGCTATATCTAACAAGACCATAGCAACCGTATACGGCAATTCCGCTTTACTGAGATGAATCTCAGTGATTTCAGCTTGTCTCACTCTTCTTAAAACTGCAATCAAGCTCATTCCAACACCCGCACCTAAATATAAAAATCCTGCCATTAATGTGGGTGGCATTTCATTTAATAATACTTTTGAAAAAGGAGAACTCACCGCATATAGTACTGCAGCAAGTATCGCCATGATTATCCCCTTCCGCATCTCTTGTTTCATATACTCACCCCTTGAAATCTAATAATAAATACTGTATATTTTGTACACTATCGAACACTTTGTATCGTAATTATATAGAATTATAATTTTTCAAAACAACAGTCATTTTAGTATTTCTGTAAGATAACGAACATTTTTAATAAATTGTACGGAGGATTCTTCCTATGGATCGACGACAACAAAAATCACGAAAAGCTATTTTTGAAGCTTTTAGTCTTCTTTTAGAAAAGAAGCGTTACAGTAAAATTACTGTGCAAGACATTATCGATACCGCTAATGTTGGACGGAGCACTTTTTACGCACACTTCGAGACAAAAGACGAATTATTAAACGCTATTTGCGAAGAGATTTTTGACCATATCTTCGAAAGTCTTCACACTGACGATTCATGCACTTTAAAGGATCGAAACAGCGCATTATCCAGTAAACTCTCTCATCTATTATGGCATCTACGAGAGCAAAAAAATAAGATTAGCGCATTTCTGATTGATGAAAACAGTGAACTCTTTTTAAGATACTTTAAGCAACACTTAACCATTCTTTTTGCTGATTTTTCTAACAGCGCAAATAAATCCATCCCTAAGGCGTTCGTCACTAATCATTATGTGACGAGTTTTGCGGAAACTGTCAAATGGTGGTCGAGTAACGGAATGTCTCTTCCTCCAGAAGTGGTTGTTGAGTATTATATGCAATTAATTCGTTAATCCTTTCGCTATTTCTTTCGACAAATAAGCTCGCCTGCACTACGCAAGCGAGCTTTTCTACTATATAAATGAAATTATTGGATCGGTCCTAAGAGAATATTTGCCCACGCATCATGTAATGACTCTTGGTCACTTGGTTGGAACAGACCAGCCAACACATCGCGGTATAAGCGAGATAATTCTGTACGGTTGAAGTATGAACTACCACCACATGCACGGACGATTTCTTCCACGGCTTTCTTCGATACTTCTACTGAACGGTTCTTAATAGAAGATAAACGAGGCAACCAGATGAAGCTGTATTCCGTGCTTGATTCAAGTGTGTCGCTCAACTCGTTAATTTGCGGTTGAATGCCGTCGAGCATAATCGCCGCTTCCGCAATTCTCCAGCGAATGTTTTTGTCGTTAGCATAAGGCGCATCATTCGATACAGAGTGACGAGTTTTCACCGTTTCTACTCCGATTTCTAGCGCACGTTTCCCGATACCGAAGTACGTTGCCGCTAGTAAAATTTCGAAGTACGCGAAAATACCGAATACCACTGGATCAAAGCTTGGTCCAGGAGCCACTTTCGTTAAGATTTGCTCCTCTGCCGCGAATATGCCTTTTAACTCAACGCTGTTTGATTGCGTCGCACGCATGCCCATTGTATCCCAGTCGTCTTTTACGACAAACGTTTCTTGGTCCGGTGTTAAATACGCAAAGACTGAGAGTGGTGACTCACCTGTATTATCTTGCCCAAATGAAACCAACTTGTCGCAATATTTTCCCATAGATAAGAAGACTTTCTTGCCGTAAAAACGATACGCGCCGTTCTCTTCAGGACGAGCCTCAGAAATCGAACCGAATAACACGCGGTCGTTCGATGGTTCAGAAATCCCAAACGCCAACAACTTGCCTTCTGCAGCATCGCGAAGGATTTGTTCTCCCTTCTTGTTGCCAAAACGAACCATGTGCTTGCCAATG
>CAUQUY010000111.1:0-3635 GCA_963521405.1 uncultured Streptococcus sp. | reverse complement strand
ATCTACCAGGGAGAAATTACATTAGGCTTCTCAACTGAGACAGAGGATGCACATGGAAAAGTTGTTTCAACAACACCTATCGAAACGCTGTTTTCAGTGCAAGAGATTGATGAAAAGATGCAAAATTTTATTGGAGAGATTACTCAGATTCCACCGATGTATTCTGCTGTAAAAGTGAACGGAAAACGTCTTTATGAATACGCAAGAGCAGGAGAAGAAGTGGAGCGTCCTGTTAGAAAGGCGACCATCTATGACTTCAAACGTATTTCAGAACCAGTTTATAATGGTGAAACGAAGACACAATCATGGAAGTTTGAAGTGAGTTGCAGCAAAGGGACTTATGTACGCACACTTTCTGTCGATTTAGGAAAAGCATTGGGTGTAGAAGCGCATATGTCGCAACTAACACGTGTGAAAAGTGGTCCTTTCCACTCTGACGATTGCATTACATTAGAACAACTAAACGAGCTTGCTCAAAATGATAAAGCTCAAGAAGCCTTAAAACCAGTTGATTTAGTATTTGAAGACTATCCTCGAATCGACTTAACTGAAGATGAATATATTCGATTTAAAAATGGTGCAATTTTATCTCAAGCTGAATTTCCTCAGATTTTCGCACCGACTGCTTGTTATTATGAAGACCAACTCATATCAATTTACGGTCCTCATCCAACGAAAAAAAGCTTATTAAAACCAATTAAAATGTTTTAGAAAGGAGAGAAGAATGCAAACGATTGAGTTAACACACCCTTACAAAAAAGAGTGTATACTTCAGGAACCGATTGTCCTTGCTTTAGGATTCTTTGATGGGATTCATTTAGGACACCAAGAAGTAATTACAACGGCGAAAAAAGTTGCCCAGGAACGCGGCTTTAAAGTAGCAGTGATGTCTTTTAATCAACATCCATCTGTTATTTTCCAAAACGTCGATCCTGAAAGCATTCAATATGTCTCGCCGCTAGAACGTAAGAAGGAATTATTAGAAAATCTTGGTGTAGATATTTTCTATTTAGTGGATTTCACAAGAGAATTTGGGGCACTTACACCGCAAGAATTTGTCGATCAATACATTGTGGATTTAAATGCGAAAGTCATTGTAGCTGGGTTTGATTACACGTACGGCAAGAGAGACATTGCGAATATGGAATTATTACCGAAGTACGCTTCGAATCGATTCGAGATTATTACAATTGATGAGCAAAAGAACGATAGCGGAAAGATAAGTTCGACAGCAGTTCGAGATTTATTGCTACAAGGTGATATCGAACAAGCAAACGACTTGTTAGGATACGACTACATCATGGATGGAGTTGTTGTTCACGGCTTTGGACGAGGTAGTAGAATGCTTGGATTTCCAACTGCCAATATCGAAGTTTCTAACGATACTTTCCTCCTTAAAAACGGAGTGTATGTTGTTGAAATGTTTGTGGAAGGTAAATGGATTCCTGGTATGGCATCGATAGGAATTAATCCAACTTTTGATGATGTTCATAAGGTAATAATTGAAGTGAATTTACTCGATTTTGACAAAGATATTTATCACCTTCCTGTTCGTGTGAAATGGTTAAAATATTTAAGACCAGAATTGAAATTTGACGGAATCGATGCGTTAATCGCTCAATTAAAACAAGACGAACAAGATACAAGAGATTATTTTAAAACAAAGAGAGGTTGATTCTCGATGTGGTATTTAAAGAACTATGATGAACTAACGAAGGAAGAGATTGTTGCGATTTACAAAGCCAGAATCGAAACCTTTATTGTCGGCCAGGTTTTGAATTATCAAGAAATTGACGATACGGATAAAAAATCTTGGCATTTATTTGAGATGAATGATACTGGAGAAGTGATTTGTTATTTACGCATTATTCCTGAAAAAGAGAAAGTCCTTCTTGGTCGAGTATTAATAGATAATAGATACCGAGGCAAAGGAAAAGGTCGTGCATTGTTAGAACGCGCTAAAGAAGTATGCAAAGAGTGGTTTGTGGATACTGTCATTGAAGTCCATGCACAAACGCATTTAGTAAAATTATATGAATCACTTGGATTTGAAGTAGTTTCAGAGCCGTATGATATTGTTGGAATCACTCATGTTACTATGGAGTTGTATTAGGAGGAAATCATGATTACACGTTACACACGTCCAGAAATGGCAAAAATTTGGTCTGATGAAAATCGTTATAATTGTTGGCTTGAAGTCGAAATTTTAGCAGATGAAGCTTGGGCAGAATTAGGAGAAATCCCTAAGGAAGATGTAGAAAAGATTCGTAAAAACGCAAAATTCACAGTTGAACGTATTTTAGAAATCGAAGAAGAAACTAGACATGACGTTGTTGCGTTTACGAGATGTGTTTCTGAAAGTCTTGGAGAAGAAAAGAAATGGGTTCATTACGGATTAACAAGTACAGACGTTGTGGATACCGCTTATGGCTATCAGTTGAAACAGGCCAATGACATTTTACGTAAAGACTTAGCAGACTTCCTAGAAATCATTAAAGAAAAAGCATTAGCCTATAAAGATACAGTGTGTATGGGTAGAACGCATGGAGTTCACGCAGAACCAACGACTTTCGGTTTAAAATTGGCTCTGTGGTATTCAGAAATGAAACGCAATATCGAACGTTTCGAACGCGCAGCACAAGGTGTTGAAGCTGGTAAAATTAGTGGCGCTGTTGGAACCTTTGCGAATATTTCCCCAGAAGTAGAAGCATATGTGTGCAAAAAACTTGGAATTCGTCCTCAAGAAATCTCTACACAGATCTTGTCTCGTGATTTACATGCAGATTACATTTCTACTATTGCATTAATCGCGACGAGTATTGAGAAATTTGCAACAGAAATCCGTGGACTTCAAAAATCAGAAACTCGTGAAGTAGAAGAGTTCTTTGCAAAAGGTCAAAAGGGATCTTCCGCAATCCAATTGGTTCTGAAAACATGGCGGGTCTTGCTCGTGTCATCAGAGGGCATATGGTTACAGCTTATGAGAACGTAAACTTATGGCATGAACGTGATATTTCACATTCTTCAGCTGAACGCATCATTATTCCAGATAGCACGATTCTACTCAACTATATGCTTCGTCGTTTCGGTAATATCGTTAAGAACTTGACGGTGTTCCCAGAAAATATGTTACGCAATATGGATGCGACTTTTGGCTTAATCTACAGTCAACGTGTGTTATTAAAACTGATCGATAAAGGAATGAGCCGTGAAAAAGCGTATGATTTAGTACAACCATGTACAGCAAAAGCTTGGGACGAAAAACTTCCATTCCGCGCTGTTTTAGAAGAACAACCAGAGATTATGGCAACTCTTAGTGAAGAGGATTTAGATGATGCGTTTGATTATCACTATCATATTAAGAATGTAGATCTAATTTTTAAACGCGTTGAAATCTTATAATTTTGAAAATAATGCTGAAAAGAGTGCATTTTCAATAAAAATGTGGTATAAATAGAAAGTAAAATTTAACAAAAGGAGTCAGAAAATGATTAACGTAAGTGATTTAAAAGCTGGAATGACATTCATTCTTGATGGAAAATTAATTAAAGTGTTGGAAATCAGCCACCACAAACCAGGTAAAGGGAACACTGTAATGCGTATGAAAATCCGTGACGTTCGTAACGGTTCAACAG
>CAUQUY010000110.1:0-3669 GCA_963521405.1 uncultured Streptococcus sp. | reverse complement strand
ATTCACTACGCAGCTCACGAAAAGGCACACCATCTAAATACAATTCTATGAATCGCTCTAATTCTTTTGCCGTATGTTTCTTAACCAAACTAAAAATGCCCCCTTTAAAGTAGTTTACTTTTTTAAGTGTCTACTTTAGAGGGAGCATATCACTTATAAGTGAATTTCGGGATTGTTGTATATATAGGGAAAGGACGGTTGAAAATCTACCGTCCTTTCGTTTTTGGCAAACATTGTTAGTGGAAGATTAATCCTCACTCGTTTTTGAAAGTGAGATTGCACTTCTTATCCTCTTTAGTACCTTTTCATTTTCCTCTTCGTCTTTGAACATAATGATGGTGTAAAGTATATCCATGACAGTTTGATATAGTAGGCGTGAAGTCAGGCTCTCTGTTCTGTATTTTGCTTCTTGTGAGAAAGCAATAACGGATTCTGTTGCAAGTTTAAGAATTTTACCAGTAGGGTTTCCTGTAATACAAATAACTGGGCAACCATTCTTTTGTAAAATTTTAGCAAGATTAATCGTTTCTAACGAATCACCTGAGTGGGAGAAGAGAAATACGCAATCTTTTTTTGATAATTTACTACAAATACTCAATTGAATATGGTAATCAGAAACATAGTGGCAATTTAGTTTTGTACGAAGAAACTTATGATAAGAGTCTAATGCAATAACGGAAGAACCTCCTTGACCAAAGAAGTATACGTCATGACTCTTTTCAAGTAAACGAACTATGCGATGTAAAGTTTTTTCGTCTAAAAAATTAATCAAGTTTTCTAGTGATTGTTGATTAAAATGAATGGTTTTCTTAGCAACTTCTATATAAGAGTCCGAAGGATCAATCTCAGTATAGTTTACGAAACGTTCTGGTTGAGTAGGGATGATAGAATTAGAAGCTAGTTTAATTTTGAAATCTTGAAATCCATTAAAACCTAATTTTTTTACGAAATTATAAATCGTTGTTTGTGAAATATCTGTTTCGTTTGCCATATCAGCTAAGGTTTTATTAACGAGCTCATCGTTTTTTAATTGTAAAAAGTAGTCCACTAGAGAATCTTCAGAGGAACTAAATTTATTTTTATTTTGTTTAATGATGTTTAATAAATAAATGTTTTGCATGAGAAGCCTCCCTGTTTCCCTTTATTTACAGAAATAATAACATAGAGAATAAAAAAAGTAAATAAAAAATATTTTTTTATAAAAGGGTTTACAAAATAAAATTTAATGTTATACTTTTAGTATAAGTTAACTTTAGAACAGTATACAGAAGGTGAAAAAATTGAAATGGACATTTAGATGGTATGGAGACAATGACCCTATCACATTAGACCACATTCGACAAATCCCAAATATGCACGGTGTTGTTGGAACTCTTGTGAAAAAATTACCAGGAGACTTGTGGACTAAAGAAGAAATTCTTGCGCTGAAAAATGCAGTAGAAGCAAAAGGGCTTACTTTAGCAGGTATTGAAAGTGTATCGATTCATGATTCGATTAAAGCTGGGACACCTGAACGTGACCACTATATTGAAGTGTATAAAGAAAACATCAAAAATCTTGGAGAACTTGGAGTAAACGTGATTTGCTACAGTTTCAAACCAATCTTTGGATGGGCAAAAACAAATCTAGAGTACGAACTTCCAGATGGATCTCATACACTTGAATATGATGATAAAGTGGTTCAACAAATCGAACCGAAGCAAATGTTTGGATTAATTAGCGGACAAACTTCTGGATTCCAATTATCTGGTTGGGAACCTGAACGTCTTGCAAAATTCCAAAAACTTGAAGATATGTACAAAGGAATTACAGAAGAAAAACTATTCGAAAACCTTTGCTACTTCTTAGAAAGAGTGATTCCTGTCTGTGAGGAGTATGGCGTGAAGATGGCGATTCACCCAGATGATCCACCATTTGATATGTTTGGTCTTCCTCGTATCACTAAAAATAAAGAAGATATCCTAAAAATCGTGAATGCCGTTGATTCTGATTACAACGGAGTAACTTTATGTACTGGTTCACTTGGAGCAAATCCAGAAAATGATTTAGTGGATATTATTCACTCATTAAAAGGAAAAATCCATTTCGCACACTTAAGAAATGTACAAATTCTTGGAGATAAACATTTCTTAGAATCAGCTCACTTAAGTAAAGAAGGTTCACTAGATATGTATGCAATTGTGAAGGCGTTACATGACATCGGATTTGATGGCATCGCTCGTCCAGACCACGGACGTACTATCTGGGGTGAAGTTGCAAGACCTGGTTACGGATTATATGACCGTGCAATTGGTATTTCATACTTACAAGGTCTTGAAGAAGCAGTAGAAAAACAATATTAAAGCTTGAAAGGAAGCTATGCAACATGAAAATCGGATTAATTGGACTCGGAAAAATGGGATTGAATTTAGCGCTTAATGCTAAAGAACATGCTTTTGACGTCGTAGGTTTTGATGTGTCAACTGAGTCAGTAGCAAAGGCTCATGAAGCAGGTTTAACTGTTAATCATTCCATCGATGAATTGATTGGAAACTTGGACGATGTCAGAGTGGTGATGCTTAGTCTTCCAGCTGGAAAAATTACAAATGGAGTTGTTAATGAATTGTCAAATCTCTTAAAAGCAGGAGATATTGTCATTGATAGCGGAAACTCTAACTATAAAGATAGTTTGAATAACTATCATGCTTTAAAAGAAAAAGAAATTTATTTCCTAGATTGTGGAACTTCTGGAGGAATGAGCGGAGCTAGAAACGGTGCCTGCCTAATGATTGGTGGCGACCAAGAAGCTTTCGACCAAGTGAAAGACTTCTTCGAAGCAATCGCGATTGAAGATGGTTGTCTATTTGTAGATCAACCTTCTGCAGGACATTACTTGAAGATGGTTCACAATGGAGTGGAATACGGAATGATGCAAGCCATTGGAGAAGGTTTCAATATTTTGGAGCATTCTGAATACACATTTGATAACGAAAAAGTCGCAAAAGTTTGGAATAATGGTTCAGTCATCCGTTCATGGTTAATGGAATTGGCACAAGAAGCCTTTCGTAAAGACCCTAAACTTGAAAAAATTGAAGGAGTCATCGGAAGCAATGGTGAAGCTAAATGGACATTAGAAGAAGCACTTCGCCTAGGAGTTCCAACTCCAGTTATCGCAGACTCATTATTTGTTCGAAATAGTAGCTGCGGTGCAGATGAATTTTCTAATAAACTTGTTTCTTCTTTAAGAAATGGGTTTGGCGGACACGAAATGAAGATGAAATAACGAGGAGGCAATTTCATGAGTCATCATAAAATCGCTATTGTCAATTCGAGTAGTTTCGGAAGAATCTTCCCCAACCACTTAGAAAGATTAAGAAATATTGGTGAAGTTGAGTATTTCAATTTTCCACAAGAAATTCCTGGGAAGGAACTAGCGGAAAATTTGAAAGGCTATAACATCATCATCGCAAGTGTAACACCATTTTTTGATACTGAATTCTTTGAACATAAAGATGAATTACTTTTGATATCAAGACATGGTATTGGATTTAATAATGTTAATTTAGAAGCAGCGAGAAAACATAACACAATTGTTTCAATTATCCCCGCGCTTGTAGAACGTGATGCTGTTGCGGGTAATAACATCACGAACTTATTAGATTTTATGAGAAGAACCGTTGGTGCTTTAGA
>CAUQUY010000109.1:0-3711 GCA_963521405.1 uncultured Streptococcus sp. | reverse complement strand
GTTCCTTCCTGTGCTACCATAAACACAAAAGTAAGGAGGACTGTCGATGAATCCAATAGGAACAAAAACAATTCAGACAGAACGATTACTGCTTAGACCTTTTCAACTAGAAGATGCGGCCTCAATGTTTAAAAATTGGTCGAGTGATGCAGAAGTGACACATTATTTGACGTGGCCTCCGCATGAATCTGCCCTGACAACTAAAGAGAGCATTAAACGATGGGTAGACGGCTATCAAAATCCACTTCAGTTCAAATGGGCAATCGTATTTAACAATGAGGTTGTTGGTAGTATTGATGTAGTGCATTTGGAAGAAAAACTCAATGCTGTGGAGATTGGATATGCACTTAGTCGCAAATGCTGGGGAAAAGGAATTATGACAGAAGCGCTTATTGCAGTAATCGATTATCTCTTAGAAGAAGCGGGTTGCAATAGAGTAGCCGCACGTCACGATGTGAATAATCCAGCCAGTGGAAAAGTGATGCAAAAGGCTGGCATGATTTATGAAGGTACACTGCGACAATATGGCAAGAATAATCAAGGTATCTGTGATATGGCATATTATTCGATTATTAAAGCAGATAGATTGAAGTAGGAGTTAAGTATATGTGTTTGATTTGTGAGCGGATAGAGTTAATTAAGCAAGGTAAAAATCCGCATTTTGTAAAAGAACTTGAAACGGGTTATGTGGTAATAGGAGACGGACAGTATTTTAAAGGGTACACATTGTTCCTAGCCAAAGAACACGTAACGGAATTGCATCAGATGGAATATGAAACAAAAATTAAATTTCTTGAAGAAATGACTATTGTTCAAGAAGCCGTGGCAAAAGCGTTTCAAGCTGAGAAAATGAATATCGAATTGCTAGGTAATGGTGATGCACATGTACATTGGCATCTTTTTCCAAGAAAAGCAGGGGATATGAAAGGGTATGGCCATAATGGAAGAGGACCCGTCTGGTGGGTTCCATGGGAAGAAATGTCATCTGAAGAATATCAACCAAAAGAGAATGACCTGCTTCAATTAGTCAATCGTTTAAAAGAGTATTTATAAATAGTACAAGAAGACATCTACAAAAGTAGGTGTCTTTTTTGTGAGCAGATAATTTTGTGATTATGAATTCGTGAGATATACTCTAAGTGTAATTAAAAATATTACATTTAGAAAGGTGATTTTATGACAACAACAGTAAAAAATATCATTATTGGTTTCGGTAAAGCCGGAAAAACATTAGCAGGATACTTAGGAAGTATTGGAGAAGACACGATTTTAATCGAAAAATCAAAAGAAATGTACGGTGGAACATGTATTAATGTCGGCTGTATTCCTTCTAAAAAATTAGCGACAAAAGCACTTCGCAAACAATATTCAAACGAAGACGCTAGCAGCTACTATACAAAGAGCGTTCAAGAAAAGAAAGCATTGATTGCGGCTTTAAACACAGCAAACTACAACAAAGTAGACTCTGTTGAGAAAACACAAATTATCGACGGAACTGCACGTTTTGTAGATGACCATACAGTAGCTGTAGATACTGCAGAAGGAGAAAAACTCTTCAAAGCAGATCGTATTTTCATTAATACTGGAGCAACTCCTTTCGTACCACCAGTAGAAGGGTTAACAATCGGTGGAGCAATTCACACAAGCGAAACAATCATGAACTTAGAAGATTACCCAGAAAGCCTTGTTATTATCGGTAGTGGGTTTATCGGATTAGAGTTCGCTGCAACTTACGCACAATTCGGTACAAAAGTAACAGTCATTGATGTGATCGATACATTCCTTCCTCGTGAAGACGAAGATGTAGCACAAGCTGTGAAAGAACAATTAGAAGCTTTAGGGGTTACTTTCAACTTAGGTGTTCAATTAAAAGCAGTTCATCAAGAAGGCGGAAAAGCAGTGGTGGAAGCAACGACTGCAGAAGGTGCACCAGTTGCATTTACAACAGATGCAGTCTTAGTTGCGACAGGTCGTCGTGCAAACGTACAAGGTCTAGATTTAGACAAAGCTGGCGTTGAATTAACAGAACGCGGCGCAATCAAAGTCAATGAATTCTTACAAACAAACGTGCCTCATATTTTCGCAATGGGTGATGTAAACGGCGGACCACAATTCACATTCGTTTCATTAGATGATTTCCGTATCGTGAAACGTTTCTTAGCAGGGGATACAACATATTCAACTAAACAACGTGCAAAATTCCCAACAGCAACCTTCATTAACCCACCTTTAGCAAGCGTTGGTTTAAATGAAAAACAAGCCAAAGAAGCAGGTATCGAAGTTAAAGTTGCGAAACTTCCAGCGATGGCGATTCCAAAAGCTAAAATCTTAGGAAATCAAGTAGGATTCTACAAAGTATTAGTGGATGCTTCAACAAACCAAATCGTTGGTGCGACATTATTCGCTGAAGAAGCACATGAAGTGATTAACATTATCGCAACTGCAATGAACGCGAACTTACCGTACACAGTTCTTCGCGATCAAATCTATACTCACCCAACAATGGCAGAAGCTTTAAACGACGTATTCGGCTTAATTAAGTAGGGATTATTATGGGAAATGACTTTATCGTAATGATTCACTGCCTAACTTACCTGGCAATTCATCACGACAATCGTTATTCAAGCAAAGACCTCGCGTTTAACGCTTGTAGCAACCCGGCAATTGTTCGAAAATTGATGAGCCAAGCGGTGAAGAAAGGCTGGGTGTCAACCACTGCGGGAAAACAAGGTGGCTACCAATGGCAAGGCAATCCAAAAAAGGTGAAACTCGGAGAAATCTTCTTATTAGTATCTGAGGATGAACGCTTGGAAAAAGCCTTCAAAGAAGCTGCCGACCCAACCTGCCTTGTGAGCACCCGAATGGGAAGCGTTATGGGCAAATTACAAGAAGAACAAATCCAACAACAAATTAATTTCTATAACAAACGCACCATCCAAGACATGATTGATGGTGTCCAAACTGAATGTCACTAGTAAAGACCGAGCAGCCGCTCGGTCTTTTTAAGTAATCATTATAATGTATACATTATAATGATTTTTTTATTTTTAAAGCATAATAACTTAAAAGTATTTAAAATTGATAACTTTTAAGTTATAAAAATAGTACGATAATTTTAAGAGAGTGGGAGTGAGAACATGAGTAAAACAGCAATTGGAAGTAACTGGAAGGATGTTAGGGACGATTTATTTACCCAAGAAGAAATAGCCGCTACTGATTTTAGAGTTGCTATTATTAGTGAATTAATTCGCGCCAGAAAAGAACTAGGAATTAGTCAAAAACAATTAGAAGAGTTAAGTGGGGTGAAGCAACCCGTGATCGCTCGAATCGAAACGGGGAAGAGTATCCCACAACTAGATACCTTATTAAAGATTCTAGGCTGTTTAGGAAAAACACTAGCCATCGTGCCATTATCGAAATCAGAAGTGAAGTAGAATGTAGATACTTAAAATTATCATATATGATAATTTTGAGTTTTTGTTTTCCTCGGAGTGGAGGTGGTTTTCTTATCGAAGAATCTTGAAGTGTTTGAACCACTAAACACCAAAACCTTTACAAATCTGATTAAAATACCTGCACCACACAAATGTGCTGGATTTTTAGCAACATAAATACAAGATAGAAGAAACAATGCTCCATCAAAAAGCTATGAAGATTGATATGTACCCAGAATCCTGGACACATTTTTAAATTAAGCTGAACACATGGATG
>CAUQUY010000108.1:0-3841 GCA_963521405.1 uncultured Streptococcus sp. | reverse complement strand
TGCTACAACTTCTCCATTGAACGAAGCTTCTTCCAAGTTTCCTTTTCCATAGATGAAATAAGAACTTGTCGCAGCCTCTGGACTGAATTCCACAAGTGGGCTTTCTACACGGCCAAATGTTTCCACCGCACTACCATTAACTTTGCGGCGAAGTACTTCAACCACGTCTGCTAAGACACTTGTTGCTGTCGGAAGCGAACCTGCTCCTTTTCCGTAAAATAGAACTTCATCCACTGCATTTCCTGTCACAGAAATCGCATTGTTTTCATAATGAACTTGCGCTAATAAATGATTTGCTGGTACGAAAGTCGGTGCCACTTCAAGCGAAACTTTTTCGCCATCACTAAGAGCTTTCGCTAGAAGTTTAATCGCATATCCATTCTCAGAAGCCATTTTCATGTGAGCAGTAGTGACTCCAGAAATTCCTGTTTTAGCAACTTCTTCAAAAGTCACGTTCACGCCGTAAGCTAAACGAGTCAAAATCATTAATTTATAAGCTGCATCGTGACCTTCTACGTCACTTGTAGGATCTGCTTCAGCAAATCCTTTTTCTTGAGCAATCTTTAATGCTGCTTCGTAGCTGAGTCCTTCTTTTTCCATAGAACTTAAAATGAAGTTTGTTGTTCCGTTGACGATACCAACAATCGATTCCACTTCATTGGTTTCAAAGTGTTGCACCATCGGACGAAGAACAGGAATTCCACCGCCGACACTTGCTTCATAGTACAAGTACACATCTTCTAATTTGGCTAGTGTTGTTAATTCAACTCCGTGAACGGCAATAAGATTTTTATTGGCTGTAACAACAGACTTTTTAGCGAGTAAACAAGCTCGCACATATTCATAAGCCGTTGTAATGCCACCCATCACTTCGACCACTAATTCAATTTCAGGGTCATGAACGATGTCATTAATATTGTTTGTAAATACAACATCTGTTTGTTCCATCAATTCTGGGTCTCTTACTAACGCTGTCTTAATTTCAATTTCTTCTGGTAGAACGCGTTCTAATTTTGATGCATTTTTCTTTAAAATATTGTATACACCACTACCAACTGTTCCAAATCCTAATAACGCAATTTTCATTTATTTCAATCCTCATCTAATATATTGAAAAGCCACAGCACAGACACTCTGCGCCGTGGCTTTACTCACAGTTATTATTTTAATCTTGTAACATTTCAAAAATTTCAATTGTCACTAAATCAATATCATCAAATTGGAATGTTTGATTTGTTTCTACATCTACTAATTCAAAACTACTTGTTTCTTGATTAAAAGTAACGATAGCTTTTTCAACGCCATCTTTTTCGAAGCGACGCACCTCGATATCTGAATCTTGTGCCGCCATTGTTTGTAAACGTTGGACAATTGCCACCAATTGTGAAGGTTTCATATCATTACTACCCCTTTCAAACTTTCTTTCACTATTCTACCATAAAACCCATCTCTGATAGTAAGAATAACCACTCTATTTAAGAGTTTTTTATTCATTTGGTAGGTTCCAATATAATTTGATTAAAGCTTGAGTTCCATCGTCTGCAAAGCCATCATCACAAAGCGTTTCGTATAGTTTTTTCGCTTGTAATGTTGCCGGTAAAAATAGACGCATTCTTTCAGCTTCATCCAGCGCAATTCCTAAGTCTTTTAGGAAATGTTTTGCGAAGAAACCTGGTGAATAATCTTCTTTTAAAATACGAGGTCCGTAATTCGAAAGCGACCAGTTAGCCGCACTTCCTGCACCCACTGTTTGTAGTACCTTATCCATGTCTAGGCCTGCTGCTTTTGCATAAACGAGCATCTCTGTTAATCCTGTCATCGTTCCTGCAATCATAATTTGGTTGGCCATTTTCGTATGTTGACCAGCACCCGCAGACCCTTGAAGTGCAATCGTCTTAGAGAAGCAATCCAATACTGGATATACTTTTTCTAATGTTTCTTCTGTCCCACCAACCATCGTAGAGAGCGTTCCGTTTTTAGCACCAAGGTCCCCACCTGATACAGGTGCGTCTAGTGCTTCCCAAGAGCGTGCTGCAGCTTCTTCGGCGATGCGTTTAGCTAAAGTTGGTGTACTTGTTGTAAGATCCACCACCACGAGATGCTCTTTCGTAGACTTGAAGATCCCTTGGTCCCCAAAGTAAACTTCTTCCACATCTTTTGGATAACCAACGATAGTTAACACTACATCTGCTGCATTAGCTACATCAGTAGGCGTATCGGCCCAATTTGCTCCCTCTTCTAAAAGGTCTAATGCTCTTTCCTTTGTACGGTTATACACAACAACCTTATATTTTTTTAGCAGATGACGAATCATAGATTTCCCCATCACGCCTGTTCCGATAAATCCAATTGTTTTAATGGTCATTTTCTTCATCCTTTAACTCGTTTGTCGATAAACGTAAAAATTTCATGAGGTTCATAATATTATGCGAATGTTCTTGATTCCATTGATACCCGTTAATTGCAGCATCGTAGAAATCGACAATTCTTTCGCCAAATGTTTCATAAGAAATTTCTGATAACAATTGATCTTGCAGTGCTGATACTTCCGCTTCGTTTCCTAATTGATTTTCAATATAACCTAAAACACAATCCGCAATATCCGCATCCGTTTCAAATAACATTCCTAAAGCATCTGCAGTAATCAGGCTGCTTAAGTAATCATTCTTCTTAGCGATGACTGGCACGCGGTTTACCAGCGCTTCTAAATAAGTTAAACCTTGGCTCTCAGATTCAGATGCATTCACATAAAGGTCCGCCATTTGATAATACTTATAAACCATTTCATTTTTGATTTCGCCCACAAATTGAACAAAATCGTTCATACCAAGTTCTGCCACTTGCGCTTCGAGCTTCTCTCTTTCAGGTCCGCCACCAGCAATACATAAGCGCACATTTGGCTTACTTGCCACAATAGCAGGTAATGCCGCGATCACAGCAGCGATATTCTTCTCTTGAGACAAACGACTTAGTGATAATAACACCACTTCATCATCTGAATAGCCAAGCTCGCTTCTTAAAGCATTGGCTACTTCTGGCTCTTGAGGAGGTACAACGACTCCCGTTGGAATTACTCGAATTTCTTGAAGCACTCCATATTCAATCAGTTTATCTTTTGTCATCTGACTTGGAGCAACTACCCCACTTGTTTGATTACAAAATGATTTTGAAAGATACGCCACATGACTAGGACGTAGCACTTTCCCTTTTGCAATATAGTGTAAATATTTCTCATACATAGTATGGTACGTATGAATTGTTGGAATCTTCAACATGGCAGCAATTAATTTACCTGCCAACCCAAGACTAAACTCTGTCTGCGTATGAATGATATCCAATTCATTTTCTTTCACAATTCGGTAAGCTTTCCCTAGCCCTTGAATCGCCACACGACGATCCTTGAACGCGAAGAACGGAATACTACCTAATCGAATAATATTCTCTTCTGATTCTGTCACCTTTGGATCTGTTGTCGTAAAGATGATTACCCTATGCCCTTGTCTTTCTAAGTCCTCTTTTAATACACGTATTGAAGTCGCAACTCCACTCACTTGTGGAAAGTACGTATCTGTAAATATACCGATTCGCATACTTACCTCCTTAAGTTTGAAATAAACAAAATTATTTCTATTATCCCTTCCATTATAAACGATACACGCTGTAGTGTCACTAATAGCATATAAAAAAGGAAGCTCAGTTAGTCGAACTTCCTTACTTTCTAAAAATTACTACCAAATTGATCATCGAATGTAATAAAATCGGATTCAAAACGGAACCAGATTGCATCCTTAACCCAAACAGCAGACAAGCTATACAGAAAAAATAAACAATACTTTTAACA
>CAUQUY010000107.1:0-3876 GCA_963521405.1 uncultured Streptococcus sp. | reverse complement strand
GCTCGTTACTATCCAAATGGAATCTTTGCTTCTCATTTAATTGGTTATACGGATACGGTCGAGGAAACTGTTGATAACAAGACATTGACTACTTTAGTAGGAAAGACAGGACTTGAGGGGCTTTATAATGATCAATTAACAGGGACTGCTGGTGAAGTCGAATATTCTGTAGATGGAAATGGATATGTGATTACCGATACAGAAAAAGTTACAAAACAACCTAAAGACGGGATGAACCTTACCTTAACGATTGATAAACGATTGCAAACTTATTTGGAATCACTTGTTAGCCAAGCCGATAAAAACTATCAACCGGTACAAATGACGGCAATGCTTGTTGATCCTAAAACGGGAAACATTATTGCGGCAACACAACGTCCAACATATAACTCAACAACAAAAGAGGGTATTAATGTTCAATGGAACAATTTATTGATGGACCAAGCTTTTGAGCCTGGTTCAACAATGAAAGTGTTGGCACTCGCTGCAGCGATTAATGAAGGGGTCTTTGATCCAAATGAAAAATACAAATCAGGAAGTGTAAAAATTTATACCGATTTAGTTCGAGACTATAATAAAGTAGGTTGGGGAACCATTACATACTTAGAAGGGTTAGCCCATTCAAGTAACGTTGCTTTCGTTCACATCATCCAAAAAATTGGTGTCGAAAAGTGGAAGCAATATTTAGAAGCGTTTGGCTTTGGGAAATCAACGAACTCAGGTTTTGCAAATGAAGTTTCAGGGTCAAACCCATTCAACTCTTACTTACAACAATTATCAACCGGTTTTGGACAAGGGATTACGGTCACACCTTATCAAATGATGCAAGCTTTCACTGCCATTGCCAATGGTGGTCAAATGCAGAAGTTACGTTTGGTTGACCATTTAACAGATCCTGATACTGGAAAAGAAACCCCAAATCCAACAACAGCTTTAGGAAAAGTCATTAGTCCAGAAACTGCGAAGAAAACTCTTCAGTTTTTATATGAAGCAACTCGTATGAAAAACGGAATAGCCTATGATTTTAATATTGATGGAGAAAAAGTCGCAGCTAAAACAGGGACGGCTGAATTCATCAATCCGGAAACAGGTAAATACTACTCAAACGGAAATAACTATATTTTCTCTGTTGTAGGGTTTGCACCATATGATGATCCAAAATATATCCTATATATCACAGTGAAACAACCACGAGTAGCTGTAACAGGAAACCAAATTATTAAAGAAATTTTCAATCCATTAATGAAGAGAAGCCTAGAATACTCTAGACTCTCAGAGTAAAAGAAGGAGGAAGAACATGTTTGCGAAAGAACTAGCGGACTTGTTAGTCATTAAAGAAGTGGAAGGTTCCGTAGAGAACATCACTGTAGAAAAATTAGCACAAGATTCGCGTAAAGTTGTGCCCAATACTATGTTTTTCTGTATCGAAGGTGTAACGGTAGATGGGCATCAATTTGCAGGGAAGGCAAAAGAGCTAGGAGCAAGTGTGTTCGTGGCTTCGAAATCTATCAAAGATCAAGTGGGAGATTCACCTGTGATTTATGTCAAAGATGTGACACGTGTGATGACCCTCTTTGCAAACCATTTTTACGGGTATCCATCTGAATCATTAAATATGATTGGAGTTACAGGAACGAATGGGAAAACAACTGTAACGCATATGGTGGACTATTTATTAGAAGAATTAGGAAAACCAACCGCGCTGATTGGAACGATGTATCGTAAAATTGGTGATGAACGTATTGAAACAAGAAATACAACGCCAGAAATCTTAACCGTGCATGAAACATTGCAAAAGGTGAAAGAAATCGGTGGAGATACTTGTATTATGGAAGTTTCTTCTCACGCCCTTCAATTAGGTCGTGTGTGGGGAATTGACTATAATGTGGCAGTATTTACAAACTTGACGCATGAGCATTTAGATTTGCATAAAACAATGGAAAACTATGCACATGCTAAAAGTTTACTATTCTCGCAACTTGGAAACCATTCTAAAAATGGAAAACCACGTGTTGCAATTCTAAACATTGATGAAGAGCACTATGAACAATTCGCATACTCAACTCCTTGCGAAGTGATTTCATATGGATTTAGTAAAAAAGCGGATATCCGTGCAACGGACGTTCAAACAAACGGAGCGACGACTTCATTTACAGTAACAATGAATGGACAAGAGCTTCCAGTTGTGATTCCGATGATTGGACTCTTTAATGTCTATAATGTTTTGGCTGCTTTTGCAGTGGCGGTCGTGAATGGGATTTCGCTTGAACGAGCTGTAAGCAGAATGAAACGTTTCCCTGGTGTGGGTGGTCGTATGCAGTTGATTCAACAAGGACAACCATTCCAAGTGATTATCGACTTTGCACATACACCTGATGGGTTACAAAATGTGCTTGAAACACTTGAAAAAGTGAAAGTAAATCGAGTGATTACAATCATGGGTCATAGCGGTGGTAACCGTGATTCAAGTATGCGTCCTGAGCTTGGAGAAATTGCGTTTGATAAATCCGATTATGTGATTTTAACAGCAGATAATCCAAGAAATGAACCGCTTGAAAAGATTTATGCAGAAATTCTAGCAGGAAGAAAAGATGAACAAACTGCTTATGAATGCATTGATAATCGAGAAAGTGCGGTAAAACGTGCTTTAGAAATCGCACAAGAAGGGGATATCCTATTATTCGCTGGTAAAGGTGTAGAACCTTATCAAGTAATCGGTGATGAGTATATTCCATATAATGAAGTAGAAACAGTTATTGCAAGTTTAGAAGCATTAGGCTTTCAACATCACGAGTAGAAGAAGGAGAAGATTATGATCGAAGTCATTTTATCAGTCGGCTTAGCGTTCCTTGCGACAGTCATTGCCGAACCACATTTCATTCAATATATGAAGATGAAACAATTAGGTCAAACAACATTAGATGAAGGTCCATCATGGCATAAAGCCAAAAGTGGAACTCCAACAATGGGTGGACTTGTGTTCCTTTGTATGATTAGTATTTCTAGTTTAATTGTTGGAGCCGTATTTGGACACTTCAATTTCGTCTTATTAAGTGGCGTTATTGGTTTTGCCTTCTTCGGAACAATTGGTTTCTTAGACGACTTTATTAAAGTGTTTAAAAAACAAAACGAAGGGTTAAAGAGTCACGAAAAATTTGGATTACAATTAATTGGAGCAGCTATCTTCGTTGTACTTTTCCTTTTAAGTGGGAATGCACCATTAATCTACCTTCCAATCTTTGGTGAAGTAAACAGTATTATCTTGTTTGCGTTATTTACAATCATTTGGATTGCAGGATTTTCGAACGCAGTTAACTTAACAGATGGATTAGATGGGTTAGCAGCATCTACGAACATTATTGCATATGGTATTTATGGAGTTATGGCATATAGAGCAGCGCAACATTCGATCGCAATTTTCTGCTTCTGTGTAGTCGGCGGGCTTCTTGGATTCTTAGTGTATAACTGGAAACCAGCCAAAGTCTTCATGGGAGATGTTGGTTCATTAGCTCTTGGTGCAGGACTTGCCATCATTTCGATTATGCTTCATAAAGAATGGACATTATTACTTGTAGGAATCATCTTTGTTGGGGAAACACTTAGCGTTATTTTACAAGTGGGTTCATTTAAACTAACAGGCAAACGTATCTTCAAGATGAGTCCAATTCACCATCACTTTGAAATGAGTGGTTGGAAAGAAGTGAAGATTGTTTCTGTGTTTAGTGCAATCGGACTTATTGCAGGTTTAATCGTTGCATTTGTCTTTTAAGAGAATTAACATATTTTATTAGGAGAGCTGGTCATTTTTGCCCAGCCTTTCTCCATATACATATTAAAAAAGAAAAATTGGAGGAATCATTGTGCGGAATACACATG
>CAUQUY010000106.1:0-3941 GCA_963521405.1 uncultured Streptococcus sp. | reverse complement strand
CTCTTTGGAATAAAGTTGAACACCTGTTAACTCTTTGCTATCAGGGCAACCCGTAATAATGATGTACTCTGGTCCAAGTTCGGCTAGTTTCTTAGCGAGCTCCCTTGTAAAGTCCATCGTGATTTTAGAAGGATAGGGCGTATCTGTTAATAGACAGGCTTCTGTAATATTTGGATAAATCACATCAGCTTTTTGAATGAGTTTTCTCATGGCTTCAACATGTTCTGCTGTAAATCCGCTATACAGTTTCCCGTTGTCCGCCATAATCGGATCGACAAAAACTTGTGTAGATGCAGGCAGTTTTCCAATGGTATCTACCATTAATTCAATTTGTTCCGAGTTTCTGAAGTATCCTGTCAAAACAGCATCCGGGTTTAATTCCAGATTCTCCCATTGGAAAAGGGACTGCCTCATAAATTCAGTTTGCTCCGCAATGGCGATATCTTTGAATCCGCCTGTATGAGAAGAAAGAAGTACTGTAGGTAGTAGCATAGTTTCAATCTGGCAACAAGCGAAAATCGGGATAGCGGGTGCGAGTGCAACTTTTCCAATCCCTGGTAAGTCGTTTGCCACTAATATTTTTTTCATATCTATTCCTCGTTTTTCGATGTATCTGTATTGTAAAACGGGACAGGGGAGGATACAATAGGGATGAAAACAAACTGTACCGGTACAGTGGAGGTGTGTCATGTATCAATACCAGCAATTAGCAAATGCATTAAAAGAGGAAATATTAAACGGGAATCTACAAAAGGGGGATAAACTTCCTTCAATTCGAGAATTAGTTGCACGCTATGGAGTAAATAAGGATACGGTACAACGTGCCTTGCGTAGTTTAAAAGATGAAAGTTTTATTTATGCGGTCGAAAAAAGTGGCTATTATGTATTAAAGAATTCAGAAACAAAACAATTGGAAGAATCCGAGGAAGACTATTCACAACTTCCGATTGAAGATCTTCGCATCTGCTTTAATCAATCACTTGCCAGTGCACAAGATTTAAAGCTAACCAAAAAAGAACAAGCTTCTGGGATGAACGAATTGATTCAGGCATTAATGCCTATTTTAGAAGAGTATGGGGTTTATGCTGCAAAGGAACAACTAGTCATAACAACTGGGACGCAACAAGCGCTTTATATTTTATTGCAACTGATTCAAGGGAAAAAAGTATTGTTAGAGCAACCAACTTATGCACGAATGAATGAGTTGGTGAAGCACTTGAATATTCCTTACGAAACGATTGAACGTAAGATGGATGGTGAAATTAATTTAAATCGCTTAGAAGATTTGTTTGCGAGTGGAGAGTTTTCCCTATTCTATACGATTTCCAGATTTCATAATCCTCTTGGTGGAAGTTATAGTGAGTCTACGAAAAAGAAGATTGTGGAACTAGCGAGTCGTTACTCAGTGTATATTATCGAAGACGACTATATGGCGGATTTTGTTGAAGGAAATGCGACGCCGCTTCATTATTATGATATGGATGGGCGAGTTATCTACGTTAAATCTTTCTCGTCAATTTTATTCTCAGCTTTGAAAATTGGGATTGTAGTATTGCCAAAAGAGTTAGTGGAGCCTTTTGCGATGCGAAAGCAATGGATGGACTATGATTCGAATGTGATGATGCAAAAGACATTTACGCTCTTTATTGAAAATGGAATGTTTGCCAAGCATCGTAAAGCGATGGTAGAAGATTATAGTGAAAAAAGTAAGCGTGCTAAGAAGTGGCTTTTGACATCAGGTGTCGGTGAAGGAATCCTTCATGGGACGCAATGGGTGTTTAAGAAAACGCCGATGATTGCTGAAAAGCTACAAGCGATGAATCTGAAAGCTAAACCGCTTGATGAGTACTTTATTTCAAAAAATGCGCAGTTATTGGAACGGTTGGATTTGGCTAAAATCCGCGAAATTTAGGTAAAAAGAAAGGTTAACAATTTATCTAAAAAATTTGCAAATCTTATACTTATTTGGTATAGTAACTACAACAATAATCAATCTCTATAAGGGAGTAACTGGCAACCAATCGTTGCGATAATATCAACAGCAAGCGAATTCTCGCTGGTATTATCTTGAACAGTGAGACTTATGTTTATTATCAAAAGGATGATGGGCATAAGTCTCTCTTTTTATAGAAAAAGAAAAGGAGTGTATTTTGTTGGAACAACAAACAAAACCCGTATATTTACAGTCTGTTGAAGATGTGTTTAAAGAAGTACAATCAAGTCCTTCAGGTTTAAGCTCACAAGAAGCGGCATCAAGACTTGAAAAATACGGTGCAAACACGTTACAAGAAGGAAAGAAAAAATCACTATTAGAAAAATTTGTGGATCAATTTAAAGACTTCATGATTTTAGTACTTTTAGTGGCGGCGGTTGTGTCTATGTTTGCTCACCAAGGTGAACCCGACCCAACGGATGCGATTATCATTTTAGCGGTAGTGCTATTAAACGCTGTACTAGGTGTCTTCCAAGAATCAAAAGCTGAAGAAGCTATCGAAGCGTTGAAGAAAATGGCTTCTCCTGTAGCAAGTGTTTTACGTGATGGACACGTTGAACATATTAAAGGGGAAGATATCGTAGTAGGTGACGTTGTTATCCTTGAAGCTGGGGATGTCGTGCCAGCGGATATGCGTTTATTCGAAGTAAACACAGTGAAAATCGAAGAGTCTGCTTTAACAGGGGAATCTGTTCCAGTTGATAAAGACTTAGTGATTCCTTCAGGGGATGAAGTGGGAATTGGAGACCGTACAAATATGGCGTTCTCAAGTACAAACGTAACTTACGGCCGTGCTGTTGGTGTGGTTACAAGTACTGGTATGAATACAGAAGTTGGTAAAATCGCTAATATGTTAGCAAATACTGAAGAAAGTAAAACACCACTTCAAGAAAACCAAGATGCTCTTGGTAAATGGCTAACAATCATGATCTTAGTAATTTCCGTGATTATATTCGTGGTAGGGATGCTTAGAGGAAATGAATGGACTCATATGTTATTAACAGCGATTGCGATTGCCGTTGCTGCAATTCCAGAAGGGTTACCAGCGATTTCTACAATTATCCTTGCATTAGGAACTCAAAAAATGGCACAACGTAACGCGATTGTTCGTAAATTGCCAGCCGTTGAAACATTAGGTGGTGTTGAAATTATCTGTTCAGATAAAACAGGTACATTAACACTTAACCAAATGACTGTTGAAAAAATGGTCTATGACAACGAAATTCATGATGCGTCAGAAGAAATTTCTAAAGACAACATCGCGCTTCGTGTAATGAACTTAGCTAACGATACTAAGATTTCTCAAGACAATTCATTATTAGGAGACCCAACTGAAACTGCAATGGTTCAATACGGTCTTGATAAAAACTATGATGTACGTGAAGAGTTAGTAAACATTCCACGTATTGCGGAAGTTCCATTTGACTCAACTCGTAAATTAATGACAACGATTCATCAATTAGAAGACGGTAAATACTTGGTTGCAACAAAAGGTGCTCCAGATATGTTATTAGACCGTGTGACTAAGATTGAAAAACATGGTGAGGTTTCTGCGTTTACTGAAGATGACCGCACAACATTGATGAAATTAAACAAAGAGATGGCTACTCAAGCGCTTCGTGTGTTAGCGATGGCATACAAAGTGATTGATACTCTTCCTGAAGCAGTGGATACAGATTCAATCGAACATGATTTAATCTTTGCTGGTTTAGTAGGAATGATTGACCCAGAACGTAAGGAAGCAGCGGCTGCGATTAAAGTAGCTCAATCAGCTGGTATCCGTACAATTATGATTACTGGGGACCACCGTGATACAGCCCAAGCGATTGCAAAACGTTTAGGTATCCTTCGTCCAGATCAAGAAGACGGAGTATTAACTGGTGGAGAATTAAACGATATTTCTGATGAAGAATTAGAACGTACTGTTGAAACTTACTCTGTATACGCT
>CAUQUY010000105.1:0-3964 GCA_963521405.1 uncultured Streptococcus sp. | reverse complement strand
GTATCGACTTACGTAAGAATCCAACAGTCATTGCGGTTGACCCAAGTGTGATTCCTTTAGGAAGCTTAGTTGAAGTTCCTGGATACGGAATTGCGATTGCAGGAGATACTGGTGGAGCAATTAAAGGGAATATCATTGACCTTCACTTCACAACAGTAGATCAAGCAAACCAATGGGGAAGACGAAACGTTACGATTCGAATTTTAAATTAAACGAAAAAACACTCTCGATTAGAGAGTGTTTTTTGTTGGGTAAAATTTTGAATTGTTTATCTTTCTAATTCGTTTTTATGATCACGAATCCATTCTTTTATTTGATAAATAAGAGGAAGTAGGCTTTGCCCTAAAGGTGTTAATCCATAAAAGGTTTTATGCCCAGTACTGGACTCACCACGTTTGTATAGGATATTAATCTCTATTAATTCATTTAAAGATTGGGCGAGGACTTTGCGAGAAATGGATCCAAGTGTTCTTTCAAGTTGTGCAAAATACATTTCTTCTTTTTCTAGAGTTAATAATATAAAGACGCTCCATTTTCCTAATAACGGGAGAGCTAGTTTTCGTAGATAAGTTTCATTTTCCATATGTAGGCACCTCAAAGTAACTTCTATTAATCATTTTTATATTCTTTATAATTATACATATTAACATGTTTTTAACTATTAAGGAGGATAAAAATGTTTTTTAAAACGTTTGAATTTGATTTTGAAACAAGACGATTAATGTGGTACTGCCCATATGGAGGTAGTGACTTTGCTGAAGTTTCAACAACTGTGGAAAAGATTAGAGAAAGAGACTATGAATCTTGGTATCGTGAATGGAAGAATGTAGGAGATATACTAACAAGTAGAAAGTACCTTAGCGAAACATCAAAAGGGAAGGCATTTTTAAGAGCTAGTCGATATTATCAAGCTGCCGAGTTTTTCTTACATCCAATAGACCCACGGAAAATCGAAGTCTATGAAAAGTCGGTAGATTACTTTTATCATGCGCTCAGTCTCTTAAATATCTCTTATCAATCTAAAGAAATACAATTTGAAGAAATAACTTTACGTACTTTGTATTTTAGAACATCGAAAATGTGTAGAGGAACTATGTTGATCTGTAGTGGCTTTGATGGATTGTTGGAAGAACTTTATTTTACGAATGTGAAAGCAGCTTTAGAGGAAGGATATAATTGTATTCTTTTTGAAGGGCCAGGGCAATCTCACGTCATTCGTTATATGAATAAAGCATTTATTCCTAACTGGGATAGAGTAGTTTCTCACGTGTTGAATGCTTACAAGGATGAAATGGTATCTCCTAAAATAGGGGTTGGTTTATCTCTAGGTGGTTTACTGATGGCTCGTGCTTCTAATTTAAATCCTCATCTATTAGACAAAGTGGTATTGTTTAATTACTTCCCATCCTTACTTGATTCATTTAAAACAAATATTCCAAAGTTTCTGCATCATTATCTGAAAACAGAATTTCCAAGTTCGATAGAGAAGATTATTTCTTTCTATATCAAGAAGGTTCAATTTTTAAATTGGCAGATTGAAAACGCAAAATGGGTGTTTGGCAAGAACTCTTTGAATGAGCTTATTAGCTTTTGTCGGGAATTTGAAGAGTTGCCTGTGAATAATCCTGTATTAGTTTGTGTTGCTAAAAACGATAACTATTATGATTCGTCGCTAGGCCAACATTACTTTGATGCACTCAAAATAAAAGAAAAGAGACTAGTAGTATTTGATAAAGAAAATTACTTTAGTGAACTACACTGTCAAAATGGTGCATCCTTTGACACAAACGATGTTATTTTTGAATGGTTAAACGATTATTAATTTGGTAAAATAGTTATTAGCGACTTAGAACTAGGGGGATTTCTATGATTAAGCTAGTAGCTATCGACATGGATGGCACATTATTAAACAGCAAAAAAGAATTATTAGAAGAAACAAAACAATATTTCAAAGATTTCCATAAAAAAGAAACTGAAACTTTATTAGTGCTTTGTACAGGTCGTCCTGAAACAGGAATTCGTCCTTATTTAAAAGACTTAGGTTATTTAGAAGAGAACCACTATATTATCAGTCAAAACGGTGCGAATATTTATGAGAGTCGAACTGGAAAAAGGGTGATGGATGCCTTTCTTGATTCTGCTGCTATTCAAAAATGGATTGAATTGGGCAAGAAACATGGAATTAGCGTGATGGGTGCAGGTGTTGATTACTATTATTGTTTTGATCAAGAACCAACTGAATGGATGGAGTTTGATGTAAAACTTGTGAGTGGCAAGTTGAAAAGAATTCCAACAAAAGAGTCTTTAAACACTGATTTCTATAAAATCCTACTAATGGGAGATGAAGAGCAACTCAATGAGTTTGAAACATTTATTCCCCAGGAGTGGAGAGACGAATTTTATGTGGTTCGTAGCCAAAAATATTTAGTTGAAGTACTTACAAAAGGTGTAAATAAAGCTTTTGGATTAGAAAAATTAGCCCAAAAACTAAATATTCTACCGAGTGAAATCGCGGCTATTGGGGATGCTGCTAATGACGTCGAGATGTTAGAATACGCAGGACTTGCTATTGCGATGGGAAATGCCAGTGAAGAAGTAAAAGCTATTTCGGATATCGTCACAGATACTAATGAAAACAATGGCGTTATTAAGGCCATTGACCAGTTAATTCAGTAAGAGTGCAAGATGCAAAATGTAACTTATATGTTACATTTTGCTTTTTCTCTTTTTAGTAAATTTAGACAGGATAGAATAATGAGGTTTTCTTGACAAATACGCATTCCTCTAGTATTCTTTATAGCAACAATATAAATCCTTAGACAGAGACATAAAACGTACACTAAAGAGATAGAAGCCTTGGCTGAAAGCTTCTAACTGTACAAGGAAAGACACTCTTGAGGAGAATAATGCAAAGTTATTCCGGTAATTCCGTTATCATTAAGAGGGAAAGAGCTCTTTCCGAACTAAGGTGGTACCACGAAAATTTCGTCCTGACTTCTATATGAAGTTGGGATTTTTTTATTTTTATCGAAAGAAAGGATGATTTATATGATTCAAAAACCAAAAGGAACAGCCGATTTATTACCTGAAGAACTCAAAATTTGGCACTATATCGAAGAAACAGCACGCATCATTTTAGGCGATTATCAATTTGAAGAAATGCGTACACCAATGTTTGAAAGCTACGATTTATTTAGCCGTGGTGTTGGGGATACGAGTGATATCGTTTCAAAAGAGATGTATGATTTCTACGATAAAGGAGATCGCCACATTACACTTCGTCCAGAAGGAACTGCAGCGATTGTTCGTGCTTATGTAGAAAATAAATTATACGGACCAGAGCATAAGAAACCTTATAAAGTGTATTATATGGCTCCAATGTTCCGTTATGAGCGTCCACAATCAGGACGTCTTCGTCAATTCCACCAATTAGGAGTTGAGGTGTTTGGTTCTACAAATCCTGCTACAGACGTAGAAACGATCGCGATGGCTTGGGATTTATTAAAAGAACTCGGATTATCAAATATGCGCTTAGTGATTAATTCTCTTGGGAAAACAGCGGACCGCATTAAATACCGTGAAGCGTTAATTAGTTACTTAGAACCATTTGCAGACGAACTTAGTGAAGATTCTAAAAATCGTCTACACAAAAATCCGTTACGTGTGTTAGATAGTAAAGACAAACGTGATATTGAAATTGTTAAAAATGCACCACGCATCTTAGAATTCTTATCAGACGAAGCACGCACTCACTTTGAAAAAGTACAACAGTACTTAAATGCACTAGAAATTCCATTTGAAATCGATGAAACAATGGTACGTGGACTTGACTACTACCAAGATACAATTTTTGAAATCATGACAGATTCTAAATCATTCGGTGCTAAAACGACGATTTGTGGTGGCGGACGTTATGATGGTCTTGTACAAGAACTTGATGGACCTGAAACACCTGGTTTTGGAT
>CAUQUY010000104.1:0-4140 GCA_963521405.1 uncultured Streptococcus sp. | reverse complement strand
AAATCATGGAAATGATATTCCAGGACGTGTTGAACGAGCGGTTGAATGGGTAGAAGAGAATAGTAAATAATCAACAAAAAATCCACTGGTTGAACCAGTGGATTTTTTTACTAGCGGTGCCAAAGGGTCTCGAACCCCCGACCTAGCGTTTAGGAAACGCTTGCTCTATCCAACTGAGCTATGACACCCTAATATATTTATTGAACCACAGAACCCGCTATCTGTCCATACACAGTCACTTATTCTTTACCAAAATGAGGAATAACAATCTTCATCCTTGCAGCAAATCTAAATAATTAAATTCAATTATTTTTATGAACTTAAAAGGTTTAGAGAAAACTGATTCTATTAAAAAAGATGGAGTCCCTTGGGACTCTATGGTAGGAGTAAGAGCGATTGGTAACTGATGCGAATATGAGACTCTAGGAATTTATTCCGTAGAAACTCATTGAGGCTCAGTAGGTGAGAGACTTCGGCTCGAACCGGTACAGCTCTTATCCTTACCATGAAGATATCCCAAAGGGACGGAATCAGTTTGATTTAATAGTTTCAAATTTTATCTCTAATCCTTCGATTTATATATAAAAAACCACCAAAGAAAATCTTTGGCAGTTTCAAGTTCATTTATTTAGTTTGCTGACTGACGGCGTGAAGATTGCCAATGCGAGTACAGACGGAAAATTGAATCGACCGTAAAGATTGCAAGTGCAATCATCCCGGCGGTAATCATTGTTTGACCGAAGAAGAATTTTCCTTTTTCAACATCTCCTACAAAGAAGGCGTATACGGTACGATACATGCCTGCACCAGGAACGAGTGGGAAAAATCCAGGAATAAAGAATACCGTTACGGGAGCTTTAAAATAGCGTGCTGCTAAGTGTGATAAAAACGCAATTGTAAGACCGCTATAGTAAGTGGCTAGTTGTAATCCAGAACTGTCCAAGAAGAAGAGATATACAAACCAACCAATGCCTCCAATAATCGAAATATGAATGAGGAGACGTTTTGGAGCTTCAAAGACAATACAACTGAAGTAGACGGCAATGAGAGCACTAATCACTTGATAAATCATAAGGGGTTTGCACCTCCTGCTAACACGAGCCCCAAAGCAACAGCAATAGCAACGGAAAGAGCCGTCACAAACGCTTCAATTGCCCGAGCTGCTCCTGAGTTGTAGTCTCCGCGTAATGTATCGCGAATGGCATTTGTAATGGCGGTTCCAGGAACGGCCGGCATGATTAATCCTACAATGGAGATACCGATTCGAGCGTCCGGAACGAAATGTTTCTGAATCATAATGATAATGACAATCGCTGGAATGATCGATAGGAGGTTCAACACGAATGTTCCTAATTTTAATTTCGGATCTAACTTATAAATAAATGGCATGATAACCGCTGCTACTGATGCAATGACGAGTTCAATTGGCGTTGCCCCAAATAGAGCAGCGTAGAAGCCGCACATCAGAATCAGACCAATATCTTTTAACCACTGTGGATATTCGGATTCTTTTAAATCCTGTAATCGTTGATAAGCTGTATCGAGGTCAATTTCTTTTGTCACAAGTTGACGAGAGATTGCGTTGACTTTATAAATTCGGTTCAAGTTCGTGTCGCGATTTGGAACACGACGAATTTCTGTAATAGAATCGATGCAGTCATCATCGAGCGTTGCAAAGATTCCAGTCGCCATCGCGAAGGCTTCGCAAGTTTCAAAGTTTGAAGTGGAGAGAATATAGTTCATGGTTTCTTCCACGCGATACGATTCCGCATTGCATTCGAGCATGATTTGACCAGCAAGAATAGCGGTATCCATTAATTTTTTTGCATATGATCGCACAAAGCCTTCCTCCTTACTAAAATACTCTCTAAGTATAGCATACAAGGCGTGTTTTGCTAAGTAGAAATTTTTATAAAATAAAACTGTACTATTTTTAAATTCCAATCAGATTAGTACAGTTGTTTTTTTGATGATTGTTTTAACATTGTACTGTTTTTTTAAAAGTATTTAGTGTATTATTAAGATAACAAATTTTTGGAGGGATATCCGTGGAATTATTTGAAGAATTATCACTTAAAGTGAAAGGGAAAGACGTTAAAATCGTATTTCCAGAAGGAGATGAACCAAGAATTATTGGTGCAGCGGTTCGTTTATTAGCAGATGGACTTTGCAAACCAATCTTACTTGGGAATGTAGACCAAATTAACGAAGTGGCAAACGCTCGTGGATTTAACATTTCTCATTTAGAAATTATCGATCCTGAAACTTATGCAGACGATAAATATGCAGAAATGGTTGCAAGCTTTGTAGAACGTCGTAAAGGTAAAGTATCTGAAGAAGACGCTCAAAAATTATTACGTGACGTAACTTACTTCGGAACAATGATGGTATACATGGGCTTAGCAGACGGTTTAGTATCTGGTGCGGTTCACTCAACAGGAGACACTGTACGTCCAGCGTTACAAATCATTAAAACAAAACCAGGTGTCTCTCGTACAAGTGGTGCGTTCATCATGATCAACAGCGACAAATCTAAGAAATACTTATTTTCAGACTGCGCAATCAACATCAACCCTAACGCACAAGAATTAGCTGAAATCGCAGTAGAATCTGCTAAAACAGCTGAATTATTCGGTATCGAACCAAACGTTGCAATGTTAAGTTTCTCAACAAAAGGTTCTGCTAAATCTGAAGAAGCATTAAAAGTAGCTGAAGCAACTAAAATCGCTCAAGAATTAGCTCCAAACTACAACATCGATGGAGAATTACAATTCGATGCTGCGTTCGTACCAAGCGTTGGTAAACAAAAAGCTCCAGATTCACCAGTAGCTGGACAAGCAACAGTATTCGTATTCCCAGAAATCCAATCAGGAAACATCGGATACAAAATTGCACAACGTTTCGGTAACTTCGAAGCAATCGGACCAATCCTACAAGGATTAAACAAACCAATCTCTGACTTATCACGTGGATGTAACGAAGAAGACGTCTACAAATTAGCAATCATTACTGCTAATCAGGCTTTAATGGAAAACTAAGGTGCGACAAAGTGCGCTCAAAAGCGATGACGGTTCGAACTTTGCCGTAAACGACTAGACTAGTCGTGCGGACAAAGTGAGAAAGGCTTGAGCTTTTGCACTTTGGAGCCCGATTTCAAGAGAAAGACAGAAGACAAAAAATGACTCGCAGTGCGAGTCATTTTTGCTTTATGTAAATTCCAAATCATTCACACTGTGAATGATTTCCACAAGGCTTATTAGATGTTCTTGAATCGCGAGTGATGAAGAGAACGTCAATAAGCTACTGTGCGATGCGAGACTTCGCGATTTCTGCGATGGCGAACTCAACTACACAAAAACGACTCACAGTGTGAGTCGTTTTTCAATTTATGTAGGCTTATTAGATGTTCTTGAATCATGAATGATGAAAAGAACATCAATAAGCTACTGCGCGGTGTGAGAGTATAGTCGTGCGGATATTCTGGAAGCAAAACTTTACAGTGCGAAGTTTTGGGCCTGTGATGGCAAAGTCAACCAAACTTTTGCAATTCTATTTGACTCAAAATTTTTTATCATTATAACGTATACATTATAATGATATTTTTAAATTTCATTTAAAAATGTTATGATATCAACGTTTATAAGAGTTTTTAATTTTAAAAACGGGGAAATTTTTTTCTAAGCAGATAAATTGCTTTAACGTTTAAGTGATGATAATCTTATTTCAATCCCAAGAGAGAAGACACAACTTTCTTGGTCAAGGCATTCACGAAAAGAGGAAAAGAATATGAAAAACATTTTATTTGTAGTAGGTAGCTTACGTAAAGGTAGCTTCAACCACCAAATGGCAGAAAAAGCAGAACGTATTTTAGAAGGAAAAGCAACTGTCACTTACTTAGATTACTCAAACCTTCCATTAATGAACCAAGACTTAGAAACTCCAGTATTACCTGAAGTACAAGCAACTCGCGATGCATTTGGCAAAGCTGATGCAGTTTGGATCTTCTCACCAGCGTATAACTTTGCAATTCCTGGAACAGTGAAAAACTTATTAGACTGGATGAGCCGTGCATTAGACTTATCAGATACACACGGACCTTCAATTCTACAAGATAAAGTTGTAACGGTATCAGCAATGGCG
>CAUQUY010000103.1:0-4200 GCA_963521405.1 uncultured Streptococcus sp. | reverse complement strand
GTGAATTAACAGGAGTTAGGAATTTATTCCTTACTCCTGTTTTGAACTTTGAAGGCGAGAGACCTTGGCTCGAGCCGGTCCCTCATTACAGCTACTATAAAACGAACCCACAAGTCGACTTCGTAATCACAAACCTTTGGTTTGCATATTTTTATTTTTAAATATTGTGTTTATGCACAAAAGAACAGGGGCTTGTTGTTAAACAAGCCCCTGTTCCTAGTTAAGTTTTATTAACGCTTCATCGATTTAGAGTACGGACGATTGTAATCCCATAGCAAGAGAAGTAATCCAGCTAAGCCAACAAGCATTGTTGCAACGCCTTCTTTGCCAATCATCTGATGCCCCAAAATAACTACATATAAGAATACCAACATCAATACGACGCGGATCCAAATTTTCACTTTAGGATTCATGATATCTTCTCCCATCTAATTTCGCTTGGCTCAAGTTCCACAGTTCTTGATACACCTGCTCCATCATAAACGAGTGTTGATTGCAATTCGTTCGTATTATTCACGATTGCATACACTCCTTTCTCAGGATAAGCATGTACTTCCACTAATGGATTGCTTGCATACCATTTTGTTAATTCACTTTCTTTATTCGCTGCGTAGAATAACGCACGCATTAATAATCTTGTATTTTCTGGTGTGTATGGAAGTCCTGCAATGTAAACCCCACGACCTTTTCCGTAAGGGTTAGCTGCAAGATGGATTTCCCCGAATTCTTTTCCTTCGGCATTGGCTGGAAGAACGATTCCTTCTTCGATGCCACCTGCGCTTACTTTCGGATTGCTAAATTCAAGTACTTCTGTTGCACTCGTTAAGCCATACACGTTTTTAATATTTTCCCCAAAGTCAATCTTATGAACATCTTCAATATCTTCGATAATAAAGTGTTCTTTCAATTCTTTAGTAAAGTATTTATCTGTTGAAAGGCTATATCCCATTTCTCTTTCAACACCCAAAATATCTCCAAGTTGGAAGAATCTTCCTTGATGATGAACGGCTGTTGGTTCCCCAACCCCGACAAATCCACCGCCGTTATACACGAATTCACGAATACGTGTAATGAGAGTTTCATTCTTCCAAACCTCTCCACCGCTAAATGAAGTACCGGCATCTCCCGCATTGATGATGACATCCACACCTTCTGGAACTCCATCGTTAATGATATCGTCAAAGCTGATAAAGCTTACGTCCACACTCGCACCACTTAAGGCTTCCATAATTCCAAGGTAAGAATAGATTTGTTTGTATGGAAGTTCATGGGCAACCATGTGTGCTTGCCAAGTTCTTAAACGTCCCCATGCATTTAAGATTGCTACTTTCAAACCAGTATATGGTTTTGTATGTTTAACGATATCGTAGATTTCTCTAAATTCATCTGTTACATGTTCAATGTAGTCGACAAATTTAGGGAATTTATATGCAAGACTTAAATAACCGCCGTATCCGATACGGTCTACAGGGTTACGCATGATGGCACGTCTTGCAGATAACCAGTTTTTATTGGCTTCAATCGTAGGATCATTTCCTTCACGGAATACATCTGGGAAGAAGTATGGTAAGAATCTTCCTTCCGTGTATTTTACGTGTGGAATATCTGAAATCATACGAAGTGTTGCTCCGCCGCCGACAGAACCCACCACTGCATCTAATCCAATTTGTTCGAAGTATGGTCCGTATGGTTCTGTACCAATCCAGTTATCTCCTAAGAACATCATGGCTTCTTTACCAGCATCGTGTACTTCGTCGACTAATTTTTTAGCTTCTCTTGCAACGAATGCTTGAATGAAGTCGATATAGTCTGAGTACGCTTTACTTGGTGTACGGAATGTTGAGTTATAATACCCTTCATCCACAATGTCTTCTGCTCTTAAGCGATAGCCTTTTTCCTTAGCAAAAGCTTCAAGTGCAGCCACCGATACGCTAGCACCATATCCGAACCAGTCCACAAATTTTTCTTTTCCTAAATTGTTGAAAATTAATGTGAAGTGATAGAAGAACGTTGTAAAACGAACCACATCAGTATCCGGATTGTCTTTTAACCATTGTTTTAAATAAGAGTGCATGAATTGATTTGAATGAGGTCCACGTACATCAAATGGAATATCGTGAGGAACATCGCCCCAGTTATTCGTAATATGATTGTACATTTGAGTTGGATCCCAAATCGCATATACTAGAAACGACACTGTATACTCATGGAAAGGACGAGTGCCTTCAATCGTAATCGTGTTGTTTTCTTCATGGACAGTCCATTTCTCAACCGGAACTACTTCTCCAGTAGTACGGTCGATGACTTCCCAATATCGTTTTGGATCATGTACATAGTCTGGTTGCACTTGGTCTTCGAAGTACCCTTCCATAAATGGAATTGTTAGAGTATCTTCTGTCGCTAACCAGAATTTTGACATGACGAAGATTTGTTGGCACTCTTCCATATGATCTTTGATGAAATCATTATGGTTACGTGCTACAAAGTATGTTGTATAGATTTTTGCATCTAATTGTTTGGTTGCTTCATCGAGTTTCGTTCCATCGCTATCACGAATTGCATCGGCACCCCAACGGTCGAGCAATTCTTTAGTCTGTTCAAGAAAATTCGATTCACTTGGTAGGGTTAAACGCCCTTTTGTTTTACCCATTTTCTTTCCTCCTGCGATGACGATTACTCTTTAGAGCCGCCTAGTGTCATCCCTTGTGTTAGTTTATTTTGAACAAGAATGTATAGGATTAATGTTGGTAACATTACTAATACCATCCCTGCGTATAATTGTCCGTATTCAGCTGCCCCACGTTGCGCTTGCATTAAGTTTTTCAACCCTACTGGTAACGTTTGGTTTTTCCCTGGCATTAATGTAAGAGCAATGATGTATTCATTCCAGAATGAAAGGAAGTTGAATAAGATTACTGTAATAATACTTGGTCTTGCCATTGGTGTCATGACGCGAATCATTGTTGTGAAATATCCTGCACCGTCGATAGATGCGGCTTCTTCAAACGTTGTTGGCAATGTCTTGAAGAAGTTTGATAATAGATAAATCGTAAATGGTAATGATGTCGCTGCATACACAACTGCTAAGACGAAAATGTTGTTCAAGAAGAATCCGTTAATACCGAATCCTTTAAGTCCTTTATCCCAGTCAAGTAACATTAAGAAGATTGGTACAACGATATAGTTTACGTTGATGAATAATCCACCTTTTAGTAAAGAGTTAATGAAACGACTTCCTGGGAATTTATAACGTGCTAAAACATATGAAGAAGGAATGGCTACTACTACTAGAATTGTTAAAGCAAGTGCTGTAACAATCACTGAGTTCAACATGTAGTCACCCATTTTTGCTTTATTCCAAGCATCCACAAAGTTTTGGATGTAGAATCCTTCTGGCATTGTCCATGGAGATCCGTAGAACTCTCTATTCTCTTTAATAGAAGCTAAGAAGACCCAGCCCACTGGTACAATAATACTAATCGCTAATGTAATTAGCGCTACGTATATAAAAGCTTTATATAGCTTTTCGAATGAACGAGTTTTTCCTTTCATGATCTCCCCTCCTAGTATTCAAGAATATCGCGTTTCGTAATATGACTTACGATACCTGATAAACCGAATGAGAATATAAAGACAACTACACCGATCGCCATACCGTATCCGTATGAAGAGTTTGTATAAGCTTGTTTGAACATGTAGCTTAGGAACACTTCAGTAGATCCGTCTGGTCCACCGTCTGTCAAGATTTGTACAAGTAAGAAACTTAAGTTAATCGTACTGATAATGAAGAATGTTAATGTTGTACGAATACTGTTCCAAATTAAAGGTAATGTAACGTTGAAGAACTTACCGATTTTACCAGCCCCATCAAGGTCTGCTGCTTCGTATAAGCTGGCTGGAATGTTGGCCATCCCTGCCATGTACATTACCATGTAGTACCCAATCGCTTGCCAAATTAATGCAAATGCGAGTGAGTAAATGACGATACTTTGATCACCAAGCCATAACTTATTCCACGCTTCTGGTAATACCGCATTTAAAAGTCCAGCTTTTGGATCATAGATTGCTGCGAAAATCCCTGCAATAACTACGATTGATAAATTATTTGGGATATAGAAATTATTTCTGAAGAAGTTGTTTCCGCGAATGTTTTCTGTTGATATGATTGCTGCGAAAAGAACCGCCAATACTACTGTAAAG
>CAUQUY010000102.1:0-4351 GCA_963521405.1 uncultured Streptococcus sp. | reverse complement strand
ATGAAGTGATTGCAACGGTTGTTGGTGGGGCCGCTACAGATAACTATGGTGTTGTTGGTATGGCAAGCCGCAATCAAATCCGCGACAACTTTAATGAAATCTTGAAGAAAGAAAACTTCACTCGTGGAGTTGTGATTCGTCAAGAAGACGATGGTGTTGCAGTGGATGTATACATTATTGTAGGTTATGGTACAAAAATTTCTGCGATTTGTAGAAACGTACAAGAACAAGTGAAATATAACTTAGAAACAATGTTAGGATTTGCTGCAAAAACAGTGAATGTCTATGTTCAAGGAGTTAAAATCATCGAAGCGTAATGCTTGTTGATTCTAGTCAGGAGGAAGTAAGAATAATATGGCAACTATGAAAACTATTACGGCTCAAGATTTCCGCGCAATGGTGGAAATCGGTGAAATGCGTTTATCTGAAAATGCAGAATTCGTAAACTCATTAAACGTATTCCCAGTACCAGATGGAGACACAGGGACAAACATGATGCTCTCATTCAAATCTGGGGCGGAACGTGTTGCGAACTCTACAGCAACAACTGTAGGTGATTTAGCACAAGATTTAGCAAAAGGATTATTAATGGGTGCTCGTGGGAACTCAGGGGTTATCTTATCTCAATTATTCCGTGGTTTCTCTAAAGCCGTTGTCGGTAAAGAAGAAATCACTGGTGAAGAATTAGCGCAAGCATTTACGAACGGTGTGGAAACTGCTTATAAAGCGGTTATGAAACCTGTAGAAGGTACAATCCTTACTGTTGCTCGTGAATCAGCTAAACGTGGTGTTCGCAAACTAGAAACTTCAGACGACATCATCGAAGTAATGGGGTCTGTTTTACGTGGTGCTGAAAAAGCATTAGCGAAAACTCCAGATTTATTACCAGTATTAAAAGAAGTTGGCGTAGTGGACTCAGGTGGTCAAGGTCTTGTATTCATTTACAACGGATTCTTCGAAGCATTAACAGGGGAAGCAGTTCCTGTTCAATCATTACAAAGCAATAAAATCGATTTAACTTCAGTGGCTCACCACGAAGCAGGCGTTGACTACGAACACGTATCAACAGGCGACATCAAATTCGGTTATTGTACTGAAATTATGGTGAAAATCGGTGAAGGCGAAACAGTCGTAGATACTTTCGACTACGATACTTTCCGTAACTATTTAAACGAACTTGGAGATTCTTTATTAGTAGTAGCTGACGATGAAATCATCAAAGTACACGTGCATACAGAACGTCCAGGTGAAGTCATGAACTACGGACAACGCTTCGGTTCATTAATGAAAGTGAAAGTGGACAACATGCGCTTGCAACACGAAGAAGTGTTAAAAACAGACTACACTGCAAAAGTTAAAGAAGCAGCGCAAAAACAAAAAGCGGAATACGGAATCGTAGCGGTTGCCGCAGGTGAAGGTATTCAAGAATTATTCAAGAGCATGGGTGTAACGACAATCATCAACGGTGGTCAAACAATGAACCCAAGTACAGAAGATATTCTTCAAGCTGTAAAAGAAGCACATGCTGAAAAAGTTATCGTGTTACCAAACAACAAAAACATTCAAATGGCTGCAAACCAAGCGGCTGAAGTATCAGAAGATGCTGCAGTTGCCGTTGTTGCAACTCGTACAATCTCAGAAGGGTTAGCTTCATTATTAGCCTTTAACCCAGAAGCAAGTTTAGAAGATAACCAAGCTGCAATGAGCGAACAAATGGCTCTTGTATCAAGTGGTCAAATTACAAATGCTGTTCGTGATACGAACATTGATGGCGTTGAAATCAAAACTGACGACTTCATGGGGATTGTAGATGGCAAGATTTTAGTAAGTATTGCGGACCGTAAGGAAGCAACTCTTGCGACAATTGATAAGATGATCAATGAAGATTCAGAAATCCTAACAATCATCTATGGGGAAGACGCAGAAGCAAGCGAAGTGGAAGAAATCACTGAAGCTGTAGAAGCGAAATACCCTGATGTAGAGGTTGAAGTCCATGAAGGAAACCAACCAGTATACACTTACTTATTATCTGTAGAATAATAAATTTAAAATAATTGAAAGACTTCGAATCCTTACGGATTCCTCTATAATAACTGTAATGGGGTACCGGTTCGAGCCGAAGTCTCTCACCTTTAAAGCCTCAAAGCTGGAGTAAGGAATAAATTCCTAACTCCAGCTTTTTCGCATTTAATACCATTCCCCATTACTGTTATTATAGAATCCGTAAGTTTCTCCGTCTTTCGCTTTTTCTCCTATTAATAAGTAAGTGTAACTGGTTGGTTTTCGTGCTCACATCAGGGTATTTCGCTGGGCAGAGAGTGCTTTCTTATTTTCGCGTGCTTCTGAGTCTTCACTCGCCTCCAAATGGGAAAAAGCAGACTTTGTGGGTGCTCCTCAGTATTTCTAGTGCGGTAAGGTTCAATGAGGGGAAGAACTGCAATTTGTGGAATGCACATCAAAACTCCCTGCACTGTAACGGTCAAGGAGAGAGGAAGGAAAGTTGAAGGAGTGAAGATTCTTTAGGATTTCATCGGAATCACAGTACCGAGTAAGCAACCAATGTGAATTAGCGAGAGTTAGGAATTTATTCCTTAGCCTCGCTTTGAAGCTTGGTAACCCTGAGACGAAGACTCAGGGAGGTGCCGGATTTGTGATACCGATGAATAAATCCTAAAGAGAATCTTCGCGACTGTTGGAACTTTCCTTCCTCTTGACGATTAAAGAGAACATGAATTACACTTATTAAAGTAGAAAGGATGTGATTGGATGAATGAAGTCTTTCAAAGTGTGCAAGTCTTGCCAGGCGTTGGACCAAAACGATTAGAGCCATTAGCTGAGCTTGGCATCGAGACAGTCTATGACTTGTTAACGCATTTTCCGTTTCGTTATGAAGATATTCAGATTCGTGATGTGCAAAGTATCATGGACCAAGAGAAAGTCACGCTAAAAGGGCTTGTGGCGACGCAACCGGTTGTTAGCTACTACGGCTTCAAGAAGAACCGTTTGTCGTTTCGCATGGCGATTGACCAGCAAGTCATCCAAGTTGCGTTCTTTAATCAGCCGTATTTAAAAGATAAAGTGGTTCAGGGCGAAGAGATTGCTATCTACGGAAAATGGGATGCAAAGCGTTCGACCTTGATGGGGATGAAAATCTTATCGAACCGAAACTTGGAGGACGAAGAAGGCGACCAAGTCGAGGCGGTTTATCGCACGAATAAATCGTTGAAGCAGGCGACGATTCTTAAACTCGTTCATACGGCGATGGATCGTTTTGAAGATAAAATTCCAGAAGTATTGCCAGAAGAGTTGACGGCGTCGCACCACTTGATGGGGCATAGAGACGCTGTACGGGCAATGCATTTTCCAAAAGATGAACTGGAAAGACAGAGTGCGCAATATCAGCTCGTCTACCAGGAGCTCTTCTTATATCAACTGCGCTTGCAATGGATGCGTCAGAAACGTCATCAGCAAACAAAAGGGCAAGCGGTGCTGTATGATAATGCTCAGTTGAAGTCGTTTATTCAGACATTGCCGTTTGAACTGACAGATGGGCAAAAGAAAGTTGTGAATGAGATTTGCTTTGACTTGCGTGCGCCTTATGAGATGAATCGTCTCTTGCAAGGGGATGTAGGGAGCGGGAAGACGATTGTGGCGACGATTGCCATGGTCGCAACGGCTCTAACCGGCAAGCAAGCAGCGCTCATGGTTCCTACAGAAATCTTGGCGGAACAACATATGCTGACGATTGAAAAATTGATTCAAGGAACACCGTTGAAGGCCGTGTTGTTAACCGGAAGTATGAATCGTTCGCAGAAGAAGCGAAAAGAGTTACTCGCGCAAATCGAGAGCGGGGAGGCAAACCTGATTATCGGGACGCATGCCTTATTCCAACAAGATGTGAACTTTAAAGACTTGGCCTTTGTCGTTATCGACGAGCAACATCGTTTCGGGGTGCAACAACGTCAGGCACTCTCTGGAAAAGGAGCGGGCGTGAACGTGCTTCAAATGACCGCGACGCCAATTCCTCGTACGCTGGCGATTACGGCTTTCGGGGAAATGGATACTTCTATCTTGAGTGAGATTCCTCGTGGGCGCCAACCCATCAAGACGTCTTGGGTTCGCGAGCAGGAAATGGAACAGATTTTCAATTTTGTAGAACGTCAAATTCAAGAAGGGCGACAAGCGTATATGATTTCGCCACTGATTGAAGAGTCGGAACATCTCGATGTGCAAAATGCCGAAGAGATTTACCGCATGATTTCAGCGCATTTCTCAGACCGCGTGAAAGTGGGTCTCTTACACGGGAAAATGCCAGCGGAAGAAAAAGAAGCGGTGATGGCGGACTTTAAAG
>CAUQUY010000101.1:0-4472 GCA_963521405.1 uncultured Streptococcus sp. | reverse complement strand
AGAACTCGTCATATAATTTAATTATTTTCCTGTCTACTTGACAGGGTGCACTTCACCACTATCGATGATTTATACTCTCTTGTTTACGAACTCATATTCACTACTTTTGATTTCTAATCAATTCACTGAATTTTTCAGAAGTTCCTCCGCCCTGGTTAACTAATTTACCACTATTTAAGTCTTTATTGATTAAAAAATGAACGTATAACTGTTTATCGTTATTAATATAAACTTTAAAGATGATTCCTCCCATTGGACTATGTTTAATAGAATCCATATCAATCTGATAGGATTGAATTACATCTCCACTTTCTAAAGCACCTGCATGTCGTAGCTTTAAATTATCTTCAATGATATTTTGCACTTCTTCACTTTTTACAGTGTTGACCATTTCATTATACTGAACTTGTTGCATGATTTTCATTCCGCCTATCACTAATCCAACAACAACTAGTAAACCAGCAAGTCCCATTACTATTCTTTTCATCAGATCCCCACTTTCTAACCCAGCGTTTTTTATAGTATATCATGACTTTCATGCATATAAAACACATCCTCCAAAAGCACTTGTCTCGTACTTACTGAGGAGGTTTTACGCAATCATAAGCACCTGAAAACGAGAAACTAAAAACCTTTGGATTTTATAGTAATCATAGTAGGGAATAAGAATCGAAATGAAATAGAGCCCCACAGCGGATTATCCGCCATGGGGCTCTTTGAATTCGATAGGTGAGAGACTACAGGCTCGAGCCGGTCTCCTACAATGACTACTATAAAGTCAATCCAAAGGATTTTTTATAGTTTCTCGTTTGAACCTTCGGTTCTCTTATTTGCGTAAACGTTCGATATCACGCGCGATCTCAACCTCTTCGTTAGTTGGGATGTTTAATACAGTAACTTTCGCACCTTCAGAAGAAATGATAGCTTCTGAACGAGTATCGTTACGCTCAGGATCGATATCGCAACCGAACCAAGTTAAACCGTCGATGATACGAGCACGAATTGTCTTAGAGTTTTCACCGATACCAGCAGTGAAGACGATAGCGTCCACACCGTTCATAACAGCAACATATTGTCCAATGTATTTTTGAACGCGGTCAACGAAGATTTCTACTGCAACTTTAGCGTCTTCGTTTGTTGCACTTGCAGCTTCAACGTCACGCATGTCGCTTGATACACCTGAAAGGCCTAATAGACCTGATTTTTTGTTTAAGATGTCAACCATGTCGTTAACGTCTGTAATGTTTAATTTGTTCATTAAGAATGCTACTAATGAAGCATCGATATCACCAGAACGAGTACCCATTGTAACCCCTGCTAATGGAGTGAATCCCATAGAAGTATCTACAGATTTACCGCCATCAACCGCAGTGATTGAAGCACCGTTACCTAAGTGGCAAGTGATGATTTTTAATTCTTCAACTGGTTTACCTAATAATTCAGCAGCACGACGTGATACGTAGCGGTGGCTTGTTCCGTGAGCTCCGTATTTACGAGCTTTGAATTTTTTGTAATATTCCATTGGAATGCTATATAAGTAAGCTTTCTTAGGCATTGTTGTATGGAATGAAGTATCGAATACAGCAACACTTGTAATGTCTGGTAAGATGTGTTTGAATGCGCGCATTCCTACCGCTTCAGCTTTGTTGTGTAATGGTGCAAATTCTGCTAAGTCTTCAACTTGTTGGATAACAGTGTCATCAACTAAAGCTGAATCTTTGAATAATTCCCCACCAGCAACGACACGGTGACCAACACCAGTGATTTCGTCGAATGAAGAAATAATGTTTAAAGCTACTAATTGTTCTAATAATTTTTCTACCGCAACTTCGTGGTTTGGAATATCTTCTACCACTTCAAATTTTTGGTCGTCTCCATAGCTGATTGAGAAGATTGAATCACCTAATCCAATACGTTCTACTAAACCTTTAGCCACTACTTCTTCTTGTGGCATATTAAATAATTGGAACTTCAAGCTTGAACTTCCTGCATTAATCGCGATTGATTTTGACATGCACATTCTCCTTTAATTTCAAATTAAGCCCATTAGTGGGTCTAACAGATTTATTATAACATTTCTTGTACCCATTTTTCGAATGTTAGAGTGAATTTTCTGAATTTTTCTCTGTTCTTAAATTCTGGGATATCTCCAAGGAGCACTTGACTCACTTGTTTAGCACCTTTTCCACGTTTTTGAACGATTAAAAGCGACTTGCTAAATTGCACATCTTTGAAGAGATTGCGTGGAAATGCCAGCATGGCTTGCACGTAAGTTTCTTTTTGTAAATAAGAAAGCAACTTCTCTCCTTCAGGTGTATCAAAAAGATTCGTTGGAACGATAAAGAATCCAACTCCTGCCTCTTTCAAGTAACGCACTTGTTGCTCAATGAGTAAGTGATGCGCGAATGAATGGCCTTCGTCGTTTTTCGTTTCAAAACGAGCGGCATTCGCATCTACAGGATAGTAGCCAACTGGTAAATCACTCACCACGAAGTCCTGCGGATCTACGAGTGAATCTTGCAAGCCATCTTGTAAGGAAGTCTTCACATCCAACTGCTCTAAGGCGAATGCTTGTAGGGCTAAATGCACAAGCACTTCATCATTATCGATGGCTGTTGCACTCGCAGTTTTACCAGCAGATTGTAAGAATAATAGAATCGTGCTGAGCAAGTTCCCGCTTCCTGCAGCAAAGTCTGCAATTTGCAATGGTTCATCTTTCTTCGTCATTTGGTCGATCATATACGCCACGAGTAATCCGATGGCATCTGGCGTCATTTGATGGTTCATTTGCAAGCCATCTTCTTTAGCGGCTTTCAAGAACGTGAATTGAATCATGCGGCGAATCTCTTCACTCGAATAGCTTGTTAAATCTAATTGTTGATACGCTTTGTTTAATTTTTCAGCGACTTCATTACTTGGCAATCCTTCGACTTGTTGCGCAGTGTTATTGTTGACAATATTTTGTAACGTCTCACCCAGCGCCTCTACATTCGAATAACCGATTTCTTGTTGAAGCACCTCTACAGCTTTTGCCAATTCTTCGAACGCTTTAATTTCTTTACCTGCTTCGATAAGAATCCCTCCTTCTATTTTTAAGAGTTTTTGAGCTTTGAAAATTATGAACCACGACAGCAGTACATACTTTTTTACAAAACTACGAAGAACGTTCAGTTTCTATAATAGCAATTATAGAGACATCTGAAAAGTTCGTAGTAGTTTTAAACTTGCTCAAATTTCCTAAAAAAAAGGATGTGACTGAATGTCACATCCTACTCAATATTATTCAGCAGCGATTACTGGATATACAGATACTTGTTTTTTGTCACGGCCTTTACGTTCGAAACGTACAATTCCGTCTACTTTAGCAAATAAAGTATCGTCTCCACCTCTACCTACGTTTTCACCTGGATGGATTTTTGTTCCACGTTGACGGTATAAAATTGAACCACCTGAAACGAATTGTCCGTCAGCACGTTTAGCACCTAGACGTTTCGCTTGTGAGTCACGTCCGTTTGATGTAGAACCGCCCCCTTTTTTATGGGCGAATAATTGTAAATTCACTTTTAACATAGTTGTGCACCTCCTTGATTGATTATGCAACAGTTACAGCTAGAAAGTCTTGATATTCCGATTGAATATCTTCTAACCCTAGTAATAGACTATTTAATAAAATTTGAGTTGTATGTTCTTGCTCTTTCGTCAAGTCTTCTACAACTTCCATATATAAGTAACCACCCTCAACCTCGTCGACTTCGACAATCGGTTGGTATCCTGCTAACTTCTCAATGCTGTTCACAGTTGTAATGGCTAAAGCCGATACTCCTGCGCAAACGATATCCGAACCATGTTCACTAAAGTTTGCATGACCAGTCATTTCAAAGGAAACGATACGTTGGTTCTTCTTGTGTACAGTCACTTGAATCATCGTGATTAAGCGTTGATTGCGTCAATAACAACTTTTGTATAAGGTTGACGGTGACCTTGTTTACGGTGTGAGTCTTTACGACGTTTGTATTTGAAAGTTACAACTTTCTTTTGACGGCCTTGTTTTTCAACAGTTCCTTCAACAGTTGCACCTGCTACGAATGGAGCACCAACTTTAACGTCATCTCCACCTACAAATACTACTTCTTCGAAAGTTACTTTGTCGCCAGCTTCTGCGTTTAATTTTTCAACGTAGATTGCTTGACCAACTTCAACTTTAACTTGTTTTCCACCAGTTTTTACGATTGCGTACATATTGCACCTCCTATATTTTAGACTAAGACTCGCCAGTTTAAAGTGCCGCTTCCGGTCTTTTGTACTCTAATCCGAGCGGTTGTAGCTGTGGTGCTTCACAATTACAACACGACTATTTTAGCAAAAAAGAACGCCCCCGTCAACTCTAGTGAATAACGGGAGACGTTCTTATTTATCCTGATTTAAAGGAGTCGAATTCGACCCCTTTAAAACTTTATATTATGAAAGAAATT
>CAUQUY010000100.1:0-4485 GCA_963521405.1 uncultured Streptococcus sp. | reverse complement strand
TTTGTTGTACTGGTTGTTGTTCGTTTCCACATCCTGCGATGAACAGTAGAGAGAAGAGGGAAACCATCCATAACGTAAATTTTTTCATGTTTGCCACTCCTTTCTTATTGTCCGCCTAATCGATTGAAACGAATACGCATTTCTCGTGGATAGCCTTCTTGAATATCGCCTTCAATAAAGAGCGTCATTTGATTGCCGTCCACTGTGTAGTTATAAGTAATAGGTTTCAATGGGTCAATGCCAATTCCCATGACAAGTGCCTTTAAGAAAGTCGGTGTTTCAGGGAAAGTAATTGTATGTTTTTCCTTGTCGATTTCACCTGTTAAAGAGTAGTCATAGGACAAGTTTGCATCGTCGGTTGTCACCTTTGCGTGCTGATATTTTTTTACAGCTTCTTTGAACCCCTCAAAATTATTTTTCACATAGGTATTCATATCAGGAGAGTTCAGTTTAAGGCCCTTGTATTGATCCTCATAAATTTTTTTTGCGCTCATATGATACTTCAATTCGACCGTATTTTCATGAATATCGAGCGTCATTTTTACGTCATTGAAGTCTTCTACCGCATATGCGGAAACAAGTGTATTTAAATTCATTGCCAAGAGAATCTTCTGCATCGTTAATGGTTGTTCAGTCCATTCCCATGATTCCTGTTGGGGTGTATTTTGTGTTTTAGACTCTGACGGTTGGTTCTGGCAACCTACAACGAAGAGTAAAGTAGCGAACGCCAAGAATCCGAAAAGCATCTTCTTTGTCATACAAAACATAGAGTTACCTCCTAAAAGTTGTTACTTACATTTTATCATTAACTGAAGTGATTATAAAGTGAAACTTTGAGCGAGTATCATTCGAACGGTGGTCATAATGAAAAAACTCGGATAATTCTTCAGCACAGATGGAGCAGTATTTGAGATTCTTAAGAAGAATTGTGTAAGGAAGAATTTTTAAGTCTATTAAAATACGAAGAACCTTTGGGTAATAGTTATGATAACCGCGACAAACAAGCAATGTGAATTAGAGCGGGTTAAAGTTTTCAACTTTTACCCGCTCTTTGAAGCTTGCTAGGGTTGAGACCTAAGGCTCAACCCGGTGTAGCAGTTATCATGACTATACCGAACCGAAGGTTCTAGAGTATTTTAATAGAGCACTTAAAAAGTAAATTAATTTCATACAAAAACCCCTTGAGAAAATCTCAAAGGGGCAGTGAATTATTTTTGCACTTTCTTAAATCTCATTGGGTAAACCAAATGAATTCCATTTTCTTTATAGACCTTTTCAGCGTACATCGTAAGAATATCGCCATTGACCTCATAGTGATACGTAATTGGGACTTCTGTTGAAGAAATATAAAGTGGAAGAATACCAAATAGATTTGGAACATCCGGGAAGACAATCGTTTTTGCGTTTGTGTCTAAAACGCCACCTTCTTGTTTTCCTTTATAGATATAGGTTTCGTCGTTATAAGTACCAGATAAGTCTTCCGATTTTTTAATATTTTTTTGGGCATTTGCAGCAAGAACTCTAGCAGCTTCTGCCTTGTCCTTAGCGATATCTTTATGTGCTTCAGCAAAGAACTCGAAGTATTTATTCATATCGGCCGTGTACTTAAGAGTCACCTTTGTTCCCTCGATGGTTAAAGTAGGAGAGACATCTTCGAAAGCCTCTGTTGTTTTCAATCGGGTATACGCGTCCTTATAAGTATATAAAAATGTACGTTCTATTGTATCTCTAAAGTCAATCGCTTGCCATTCACCTTCAAGAGCGACTGGTGCAGGAGCCTCAGTTGTGGTTTCAGCAGTTGTTTGTTGTTGCTGTTGTTCAGCGCATCCTGCAACAAATAGAAGAGTTAGAAGCGACATCGTCCATAGCGAAATTTTTTTCATCGTTTTCATCATTCATCACTCCTTCTATTTAGACTCTTCCGTGTAGTTAAAGCGAAGACGCATCACAATTTTCAGCCCTTTTTCGTTTTTGCCTTCAGCAGAAAGCGTCATTTGTTTTCCTTCCACTGAATAGTTATATGTGATGGCCTCTAGTGGGTTTGTATTAGGTCCTAAGATAATTTTGCTTAGGAATGTTGGAGTTTCTGGGAAAGTGATGGTGTGATTATCTGGATCAATGGTTCCAGTCAGCGTATAGTCGTAAGCGTAGTTTGCTTCATCGACTGTAATCTTTGTATGTTGAAGCGTCGCTACATAGGCTTTAAAGTCTTCTGTTTTCTGTTGTACGTATGTTTTGAAATCAGGTGTCTTCAGACCTAGGCCTTTATATTGATCTTCGTAAATGCGCAGATAATCAAAACGATACTTCAATTCAACCGTTTTGTCTTTAATTGTCATCGTCATTTTTACAATATCTAAGTCATCCAACATATATGCTGCAGCGCGGGGCTCGAGATTCGTTGCAAGGAAAACTTTTTGCAACGTCGATTGTTGTTCGGTCCATAACCACGTTCCTTGTTGGTCTTTAGTTAAATCTTGTGGAGCTTTAGGTCCTTGTTGTGTAGATGTCTGACATCCTGCAATAAGCAGTAGGCTGGCAATCGCCAACAATCCTAACATCATCTTCTTAATTTTATTAAACATAAACGTGCCTCCTAAAGTTGGTTACCTTTATTCTAACATTAAATGGAATCATTATAAAGTGAAATTTTGAGCGAAGTCTCATTGAATGGTGGGCATAATGAAACAGCTCTTTGAAAATCTTGAGGGTACCTTTTAATTTCACTGATGTTTCAAAATGTAAAACGTAAAAATATTATTCAGATGACTCTCTTACCGTTTGAGCTTTTCAAGGTCTTTTATGTGCAAAAAGCCTCATTCGATGAATGAGACTTTCTAAAAATAATGATTAACGTCCAAACCAAACGCTCATATCCACATTTCCAAGCCCAGTGACAAATTCCTTATCGGTATATTGCCAGCCCCAGCTTGGTTGACTGTATGGAAGTTGGTAGGTGAGCTGTGGAGTATAGGCCGCAACCCAGTCTACGTATTTTAAGATTTCAGGATCGTTTAAACGATTTTGCAACAGATATTGATAACTGTAAATACGCACGTTTGTATAACCAGCTTTAGCCATCGTATCACGATACGCTTTCCAAATTTTCACCCAAGTAGTAGTATCCGTTGGTGCTGATTTTGCACCGTTTGTATAACGCCAGTCTTCTAAGTCGAAGTAAATAGGGTAAGTTGGTTTAATATTGTATTTTTTGATTAACGCAATGGTTTGCTCGGCATCTTCTACGCCATCTGCCTCTGTTGAAGCATAAGTGTAGAGGTAAATTCCATAAGGCACTCCAAGACGGTTTAGCTCGCTAATGTTGTGGGCGAGATGTTTATCTTCGGCACCAGAGTAACCGATACGAACAATAACCGCATCAATATCATTGTCCTTGATGATGCCTTCCCAGTTTGAGATATGACCTTGGTGTTCGCTGATGTCCATGACTTTCTTAGTTGTTTCGTCTCCAAGACGTTGGCTCGCACCATTGTAGAAGTAACGTTTGCCGTCTTTTTCAACCCAACCGATGTCGACTGCTTTCTTGCTCAAAACATTTCCGCTCCCGTCAAATACGTATTGATAGTGGTCGATGATATGCGTCCCAGTTGCCATTTTACCGTTATCGAGTACGTAGTATTTATTCTCAATCCATTCTTTACGCGCGACTTTTCCGTTGCCCTTGAAGTAGTACCAATAGCCACCAACTTTTGCCCAGTAGTTCTTCGCGAATGTTCCGTCTTCTTTGAAATAGTAAGAAGAGCCAGTCGATTGGTCGTATTGCATTTCGTTTTTCGCCATACGTCCATTACCCTTGATAAAGTAAGAGCCGACCCATTTATTTTTGGCTATGTAGCCACCGTCTTTAAAGTAGTACCATTCGCCGTCGATTTCTTTCCATTGTTTGATTAGGTATTTCCCATTTTCGTCAAAGTAGAAAGAACTAATGTACGTAGGGTCGTAGACGAGTTCGCTTGCGGCCATCGCACCGTCAGATTTGACGTAGTAAGAGCCAATCCATTTGCTCGTATCCATTTCGCCGTATTTGCGGAAGTGGTACCATTTGCCGTCGATTTCCCTCCATTGATCGCGGACGTATTTACCAGATGCATCGAGATAATAAGTGGCTTGGTATTTGCTGTCGTAAATAAATTCGCTCTTGGCCATATAGCCGCCGCCTTTTAAGTAGTAGTCACCCTTCCATTCATTACGTGCATAAGCACCACCTGGCTTAATATAGAACCAGCTATTGTAGTTTTTGTCGAAGACCCATTCGTTATCGGCCATCGCACCGTCTGCTTTTAGGAAGTAGTTGCCGCTCCATTCGCCAGCGTACATTTTCCCATCCGCGTGGAAAGCATACCAAGTACCACCGATTTTCTTCCAGTCGCCACGGAATACTTTTCCACCAGACAGAGCATAGTACCATATACCACCTTGGTAATTCCAACCTGGACTAACGAGCATTCCTTCGATGTCCACAAG
>CAUQUY010000099.1:0-4497 GCA_963521405.1 uncultured Streptococcus sp. | reverse complement strand
ACCTTGTGAAGATGGATATCATGTTAAATGGTGAAGTAGTCGATGCCTTAAGTATTATTGTGCATAAGGAATTTGCTTATAATCGTGGTAAGGCGATTACTGAGAAGCTTAGAAAACTTATTCCTCGTCAACAATTCGAAGTTCCAATTCAAGCAGCGATTGGGAATAAGATTTTATCTCGTACAAACATTAAAGCATTGCGTAAAAACGTACTTGCAAAATGTTATGGTGGGGATATTTCTCGTAAACGTAAACTGTTAGAGAAACAAAAAGAAGGGAAGAAACGTATGAAGCAAGTGGGTTCTGTTGAAGTTCCACAAGAAGCCTTCATGTCTGTTCTAAACCTAAACGAAGAAGAAAAATAATTAATTGTAAAAGAGCGTTTATTGCGCTCTTTTATTTTGAATGAAAGGGGATAGTAATGGAAAAAGAAAACAAACATTTTTATAGACAAATGCTTGCAATCGCAATTCCGGTATCGCTACAAAGCTTATTAACGTCATTTTTGAATACGTTAGATACAATTATGATTTCCTCTCTTGGAGATGCTAGTATCGCGGGGGTTGGTCTTGCAAACCAAGTATTTTTCTTGTTTACATTGATTTGCTTTGGGATTCACACCGGTTCAGCAGTGCTGTTTTCGCAATATTGGGGAATCAGGAATACGCATAAAGTTCAAGAAGTGAACCAAATGTCACTAATCTTATCAACGGTTGTCAGTGTGGTATTTATGCTTCTTGGAGTACTGTTCCCGTATGAAATCTTAACTATTTTTACAAAAGATCCACTGGTGATTCAAGCTGGAGGGGATTACTTACGGGTGGCCGCTTTAAGTTATGTATTTACAGCTTGGAGTTTTGCGATGACAAATGCACTTCGTACAACTGGCAGTCCTAAAGTACCTTTGATTGCTACAATTTGTAGCTTTATTACAAATGCATTCTTTAACTACGTCTTTATTTTCGGAAAATTTGGTGCACCAGCTCTTGGAGTTGTTGGAGCAGCTGTAGCTACATTAATCGCTCGTGTCGTTGAAGTTGGTGTTCTATTTGGTGTGGTATTTTCATACAATGGACCAATCCGACTACCAATTGGTCGCTATTGGCATCATATTTCTAAGGGATTATGGATGAATTATTGGATTACAACGTATCCCGTTATTATTAATGAAACGTTCTGGGCTCTAGGACAAGTATTCTACAATGCAGCTTATGCTATGGTTGGAACTCAAGCCACAGCAGCGATTCAAGTAGCCGTTGCCGTTCAAAATCTCTCATTCATTTTAGTAAGAGGTATTGGAAGTAGTTGTAGTATTATGCTTGGAAATAGAGTCGGACGAAATGAAGTTGAACAAGCGCAAAAAGAGGCAAAACGCTTTGTTACAATTTCACTTGTTGTTGGAGTGGTCATTGGTGGTATCCAAAGCTTAACACCACATTGGACATTATTGATGTTTGCGCATCTTAGTCCTGAAGTATTCCTCATCGGACAACAATTACTCCAAATTATGGGTGTGATTTTCGTATTTAAAACTTTAAATTCGATTATCTTAGTGGGAATTCTTCGTGGCGGAGGAGACACGCAATATGGTATGAAACTAGAAATGGCTTGCGTATGGCTCATTGGAGTCCCTTTAGCCTTACTTGCTGCTGCAGTATGGCACTTCCCAGTACAATTAGTGGTTATCTGCGCTGGTGTTGAAGAGCTTTGTAAAGCCTTTATTGGGTTGCGAAGAGTCTTCTCTGTCAAATGGATTCACCGATTAGTTGAAGCATAAAAAAAGAAGATCCTATCGGATCTTCTTTTTTAGTTTGGATTTGTAAAGGTAAGTAGTGGATAATAGACCCCAGTTGGATCTCCTTGTAGAATTGAAATATGTGTTTGATCTTCACGAGGGAAGACACGGCCAGAAAAGACCATTTCTCCATCGTTAATAAAGATTTCAAAGACAGAATTATCAATAAAGATACGCGCAGTAGTGTCTGCTGGAGCAATTGGTGCTGTACGAACACTACTATATTCTGTAGCAAAGGCTTCTCCAACTTTACTACGGTCAACTACAACCTCACCATCTACAAGATTAAAGATGAGGGATAGTCCATTGTCATCCTTGTCTGAGAATAGAACAAGTTCATAAATCATATCGCCTTCTAATTTAAGGTTTAACTCGTAGCAATTTGATGTGTTTTTAATATACTTATTAAACGGAAGTGAAGATTGACGAAGTTTTTCGATTCCTTTTACTGGAGTTTGATATAACTTACCATCTTTAATGGAAAGTTCTTTCACTAATGATAAGATCCCTTGGTGTTCGTATACATCGCTAGGATAAGAAACATCAGGTAATCCAAGCCAGCTAATGCAAAGCGCACGACCGTCCGGTGCGTTAAATGCTTGAGTAGCATAGACGTCAAAACCGTAATCTAATTGATGGAGCTCAGAAACGGGTGTGATTGTCGCATTTTCTGGGTTGAATGTTTCACCGATTTTATATAAGTTTGGATAAATATTATCGTAGTGGAATACGTCTTTATCTAATCCTTGAGGGCAGTAAATGAGTACGGGTTTGTCATCTACGAATACTAAATTCGGACATTCCATCATATAAGCGGTATTGTCATTCTTAAAATCTAGATTTCCAATTTCTTCCCAATTTGTATAGTCGTTATTAACAGCTCGGTAGAGTCGAACGAACCCTTTTTTATCTAGATTTTGACCACCTACAATCGCATAATAATGATCTTTATATTGGAAAATTTGAGGGTCTCTAAAGTGACCAGTAGCATCACTAGGCTGAGGGATCAAATCTTTTCCAAGTTTTTCAATATGGCCGTCTTTATCCATCAGTGCCCCTAATTGGTAAGGGTGGCGAACCCAATTTTCATCTCTCACATTTCCTGTATAAAATAAAAACAATCTATCACCAAATTGCATTGCGCTTCCTGAATACGCACCATGACTATCGAGTGGAGTATCTGGTAGTACCTTGACTCCAGTTTCTTTAAAGGTCACAAGATTATCACTTTCTAGTTGAACCCATGATTTTAATCCATGAGCAGCGCCAAAAGGAAAGTTTTGGTAGAATAAAATCCATTTACCATCAAAATAAGAAAATCCGTTTGGGTCATTTAATAAACCGCTAGATGGTTCTACGTGGTATTTCGCTCTCCAAGGGGACTTTTCCATTGTAGAGTTTAATTGATTTTTTTCAGCCTCTGACCAATCATCATAGCGTTTATATCTCAGTTCTGTTGTCCATTTCATGATGGATTCCTCCTCTAAAATTGTATCTTTACAATACGTGTTTTTTCGCATAAATGCAAGCTTTTTTGGATGAAGTGTTCTTTTTGTGATTCATTATCAGATGTAACTTGACTTATAACGGTATAATGATACAATTCGAAATGAAATAAATGTGCTATTATTAGTAACAATTTTTATAAAGGAGAGTGTAATGGATGAATAATACTGAAATTGCAAAAAGTGTTATCGAAGCCATTGGTGGCAAAGACAACGTGAGTAGTGTAGCGCACTGTGCAACGCGTCTTCGTATCATGGTAAAAGATAAAGAAAAAATCGATACAAATAGAGTCGAGAATATTGAGAAAGTTCAAGGGGCATTCTTCAACGCAGGGCAATTCCAAATTATTTTTGGTACAGGAACTGTAAATCGTATTTATGATGAAGTGGTATCTCTTGGTTTACCAACTTCAACAACAAGCGAAATGAAAGCTGAAGCAGCAAAACAAGGTAACTGGTTCCAACGTGCTGTTCGTACATTCGGGGATGTATTCGTTCCAATCATTCCAGCGATTGTTGCGACAGGTCTTTTCATGGGTCTGCGTGGATTATTAGAGGCTTTTGGTGTTGTATTACCATCTGATTTCTTAATCTATTCTAAAATCTTAACAGACACTGCCTTTATTGCATTGCCAGCCTTAGTAGTTTGGTCTACGTTTAAAGTGTTTGGTGGAAATCAAACAATCGGGATTGTACTAGGACTGATGTTGATTTCTGGTTCTCTTCCTAACGCTTGGGAGGTTGCTCAAGGTGGGGAAATTGTTCCTATCAAATTCTTCGGCCTTGTGGATGTCGTTGGTTTACAAGGTTCTGTTTTACCAGCGTTTATTATCGGGGTTGTAGGTGCTAATTTTGAAAAATGGGTTAGAAAATATGTACCAGAAGTATTGGACTTATTAGTAACACCATTTATTACATTATTTGTAATGTCAATTTTAGGACTATTTGTATTAGGCCCAATCTTCCATCAAGTAGAAAAAGTGATTCTTTCACTTACAACAACTGTATTGTATTTACCATTTGGTCTTGGTGGATTAATCATCGGTGGTACACACCAATTAATCGTTGTGTCTGGTGTTCACCATATCTTCAATTTATTAGAAATCAACTTATTATCAGCAACTGGGCAAAACCCATTCAACGCGATTATTACTGCAGCTATGACGGCTCAAGGGGCAGCAGCAGTTGCGATGGGTG
>CAUQUY010000098.1:0-4708 GCA_963521405.1 uncultured Streptococcus sp. | reverse complement strand
GTCCTAGGAACAAGAAGCTTCCGATTGGACGGCTAGGATTTTGCAACCCTGCACGAGAACGAAGAACTGCTGAAGCCACTTTTTGTACGGCTTCATCTTGACCAATGACACGTTCATGAAGAATATCTTCTAAGTGAAGAAGTTTTTCACGTTCGCCTTCCATTAGCTTCGTTACAGGAATACCTGTCAAGCGTCCCACTACTCGAGCAATTTCTTCTGAAGTTACTGATTCTTGAACGAGACGTTGCGTGCTTTCAGCATTCGCTTTGTTTTGATCTTCTAGTTCTTTCAACTCATGTTCAAGAGCTGGAATACGTCCATGGCGAAGTTCAGCAGCTTTTTCAAGGTTATAATCAGCCTCTGCTTGTTCTAATTCGCGTTTAGCACGGTCGATTTCTTCGCGTTTATTACGGATTTTATTGACTTCTTCTTTTTCGATTTCCCATTTCATTTTGAGGTTATTGGCTTTTTCACGTTGTTCTGCTAATTCCTCTTGTAAAATAGCAAGACGTTTTTGAGAAGCGTCATCTTTTTCCATCTTCAACGCTTGTTCTTCGATTTCAAGTTGCATCAAACGACGAGTTACTGCATCGAGTTCTGTTGGCATTGAGTTCATTTCAACGCGGATTGTAGCACAGGCTTCATCGACTAAGTCAATCGCTTTATCTGGCAAGAATCTGTCAGTAATATAACGGTTTGATAAAGTCGCAGCAGCTACTAACGCACTATCGTGAATATTTACACTGTGGTGGATTTCGAAACGTTCTTTCAATCCACGAAGAATTGAAATCGTATCTTCAACAGTTGGTTCTTGAACAAGTACTTTTTGGAAACGACGTTCTAACGCTTTGTCTTTTTCCATATTTTCACGGTATTCGTCAAGAGTTGTAGCACCAATACAATGTAATTCACCACGAGCCAACATTGGTTTTAGTAAGTTACCAGCATCCATAGAACCTTCTGTCTTACCAGCACCAACAATTGTGTGGATTTCGTCGATAAATAAGATGATGCGTCCTTCTGATTTTGTTACTTCTTTAAGAACGGCTTTCAAACGTTCTTCGAATTCACCACGGTATTTTGCCCCCGCGATTAAAGCACCCATATCTAATGAGTAGATTAATTTATCTTTTAAGTTTTCTGGTACGTCTTTTTTAACAATACGTTGAGCTAATCCTTCAACGATCGCTGTTTTACCAACACCAGGTTCCCCGATTAAGACAGGGTTATTTTTTGTTTTACGAGATAAAATACGAATCACATCTCGAATTTCTTCATCACGTCCAATGACTGGATCTTGTTTACCAGATTGAACAGCTTCATTTAAATTACGTGCATATTTTGATAATGCTTCATATTGTTCTTCTTGATTTTGACTAGTCACACGTTCTCCCCCTCTTAGCTCCTCAATTCGAGCTCTCAAATTTTCTTTTGTTACGTGATGTTGTACTAAATAACGAGTCAATGGATGGTTTTGTAATTCCATCAACGCAAGTACAACTACCTCTGTAGATAAGTAATCGTCTTTAAAGCTTTCTCTAATCTTTTCAGCTTCTGTAAAGAGTCGATATAAGTTTTGACTCATACTTTGACCATATTGGACATTTTGTCCTTCTACTACAGAAATACGGTCTAATTCTTTATCAATTAATTCCTCAAATTCTTTGTCATTCACTTGTAAATCACTATATAAATTTCTAGCAAAGTGATTTGGTTCCATAAATACTTTCCATAAATGAGGAATATCTATTTCTTGATGTTTACGGACCATCGCAATTTGTTGCGCTTGGCCTAATGCTTGTTGCATTGTTGTAGTCATTTTTTCAATATTCATCTTCATTCCTCCTTTTGTGGTCTCTTGACCATGATTAAAGTATACACCATTAGTCAGAAAAGGTCAATATATTTCTCTGACTTTTTTTGACTTTAATAAATATTTAAAAATCAGCCACAACTGTGACTGATTTCATCATTACATTTCAATTCGAATCGCACGTCTAGCGCAGTAATAACCTGCAGCAAGATGCCCGTTAGGATCCACTAATAACGGTAAATTCACCGAATAATAAGACGATAATGGTAATAAATTTAATACCGGCGCTTTGAAGTTTTCTTCAAGCCACGCCCCTTTTGTATAAGGTCTACCCTCGATTAATTCTGGGCCAAATTCCGCATTTGCGATTTCCAACCCAAACATATTTTCCTTCCATAAAGGAGAATTCGCTTCATCTTGAATCAGAGAGCGATGTAATTGATTTCCCCATTTAAACAGACGACGAGTGCCACTACCACAGCAATACTCCCACTCATCCTCGTTTAAGAGACCCATCCCTGTACGTTCAATTTCTTTACGAGCTTCTTCATAACCAACAGGGTCCGCAACATAGCATGCAAAATTGTCGGGATTCTTTAAATCTTGTTGCATAAAGTAACGATCCACACGTACCGCTCTTGGGAAATCTTGGAATAATGCTTCCATAGAATTATCTGGAGTCACTGCTTCTTCTAAGATTTCGAGGGTTTCAGGTGAAGGTTCCTCGGCACCTGTAAGTTGCCCTGTAACCACTGAATAGTTTCCAATAAAGCGTAAGCCTACAAAATTCGGTTTCTTTTCGACTAACATCGCTGGAATATTCACTTTTCTTAAGTCTGACGTCATTAAATTAATACCATCTTCAACGATTTGTGTCGTCAACTTTTCACTTGATAAGTCTTTTTCTTGAACATCTTGATTCAGAAACATAAAGCCTGTCAGATGTTGATTTAAATAGCGTTTAAAGGCATAACGAAGCTCTTGACGTTCTTCACTACAGTCAAGACCAGAAAGGCCTGACAATCCGCTATCCCACCCTAAAATAACGTCATTTTGACCAGGAACGAATACAAACTCTCTTCCATCAATCGTGACTTCAAAAGTTTCATTGGTGATTCCACCGAATTCAAAATTGACACTTCTTAGGTTCTCAATGGTCGACATTGGATTTACAAAATATCTTAATACATTTCGAAAGACAACTTCTTTCGACTCACTAGGTAAATTCTTCCACGTTGGATTTAATACGTGTTCAAAAAAATCATTTGCCATACTTTCACCTCGTCTCTATTATACGGTATTCCGTAAAAATTGCACTCTATTTTGACTACTTTTATGCTATAATAATGGCAATTGAAAGGATGTTTAGCATGAATTTATTTATTTTTGGGAATCCGATGTCTGGAAGCCAATCCGGACAACAACAAATTAATCAAATTGTGGAAGCTTGTACGAAACATAGTATCCACTTTAAGCTATTCCAAACACAAAGGGCTGGAGAATTACCCGAACTACTTGAAAAGCACTTGCCAGAGAGAAACGAGCACACTAAAGTCGTTATTATTGGTGGAGACGGAACTCTTAACGAAGCGTTACAATATTTAAAACAAAATGAGATCGAAGTACCACTCTCCTATCTACCAGCTGGAACTGGAAATGACTTTGCTAGAGAGATGAATCTCACTCATGATGCTAATGAGTTTGTCCAAAAGTTAGAGAATGCACCTTCTATCGAATTAGAATTCCTTACGTACCATGAACAGTATTCAGGAAAATCAGGAATTGCACTCAATTCACTTGGATTTGGGATTGATGCTGCGATTTGCGAATTAAACCAAAAACAAAGAAAAGCTGTTCTTGAATCAAATGGGATTAAGAAGGCATCCTATCTCACACCGATTTTAAAAGCGTTTAGAGAGCGTGAAGAATTTGAAGCAGTAATTACTGTCGATAACAATGAAAGCTTCACTGTAACCCATAATCTGCTTGTAGGAGCATTCAACCATTCATTCTTTGGTGGAGGAATCCGTTTTGTTCCAACTGCCAAGCAAGGAAATCACTCATTTGAAGTCGTCGTTGCTCGTAAAGTGAGTGGGTTTACGATTCTTAAAGCTTTTCCTTTTATTTTGACGAACGGTAGTCATTTTAAGCACTTCCCAAATCACTTACAAAAATATCAATGTACATCTGCACGCATCCAGATAGCTGGACCTATTAAATCACAAACCGATGGTGAATTTACCAAATATGGTAATGTAGACATACACATTCAACTGGATACTTATCCATTAATTCTTACAACTCAAAATTAAAAGGCGAATGTTTTTTACACATTCGCCTTTTCTTTATCTTTTGAAAAGTTTTTTGAAACTGATAATCGGCTCAGTTCTCACGATTTTCTCGTTCCCAATAAATTCCCGCATCACTTTTAGGGTGCGCCCAGAATCTTTAGATACGAACTGGAATGTTTTAGAGGAATTCGTGTCAATGAAATACGCACGAATAAACTTTCCTTTAAACATCACATGAGCTCTTACCAGTTTAATTTCTTCCCAAGGAATTTGAAGATAGCTCTCTGGATTTTGACTATTGTAAAATTCAAAAGCACGATCTCCAATTAGAATATCCCCATTGGTATATCCAAAGCCCCCATTGAATAGGTTTGCTTTTGTTTTATAAACGGCTTTTGTATTTAACGATACAACCATAGTCTACTCTCCAATCCTCTCTATTAAGGAGCCATTACTCCTGTTAAACCAGCTAAAATACCTAACGCAAATAGCCCAAAGATAATGTAAATTGGTTTTACATTTTTCTTCAATAACCACATTACGAAGAATGTTAATAATAATGCTGCTAACCCAGGAATCAACTTGTTTAAGTTGTCTTGAAGAG
>CAUQUY010000097.1:0-4736 GCA_963521405.1 uncultured Streptococcus sp. | reverse complement strand
ATGATACTGAGTCCACATCGCGCTCTTGCCTTTAAAGCGTTTGTAGAGAGTGAGTTATACCATTCTTGCCCAGATTTTAAAGAGGCCAAAGAGACACTCTTAAAATTAGGAGAATTCCCGTTAGAAAAAATGACGATTACGCAAGCATGGATCTTATTTGCGTACTATGAACGATTAAGTATTCCACAGTTAAGAAAAGTACTGAAAAATTGGAAATCATCGAATGACCAAATTTCTACTATATTAACAGGCTATCAAACATTGCTTGCTCGTCTTGAAAAAGAGTGGGATGCATTCCTTGCCTATGAATGTCCAGAAGTTTTAGCGATTGAAGTAGAGCAGTTGTTACCAGGAATTGGCCATAGCGAACAATTAGTAGAGTTAGAAGAAGTGTATCGACAATTACCGATTCGTTCGATGAAAGACATTCAAATTGATGGATTTGGAGTAAAAGAAGCACTTGGCTTAGAGAAGACGGGGCCTATTATTGGCGAAGTCTTACAAGCTCTTCAAACAGAGATTTTATCTGGTGGATTACCTAATGAAAATGCTGAGATAGTTTCATGGATTAGAAATAATTTCAATGAAAGTAAATAAAGTTTCATTGAAATGAAAAACAATTTATTGAAAGCCATTTAATTTAATATAATTCTTGAATGAAAGGCGTTTCAATGGTATTATCATTTTGTAAGCAATAATTTATTTTAAGGAGTGACCCTATATGAAAAAGGTTATGTCAGGTTTACGTTTTGTATTTAGAAATGGAGAAACATGGACGATTAATCGCCGTTTGATTGGTGACTTATGGATTAAAAAAGTTACAACATCATTTGGACGTATTAACGGTGGAGAATTCCAAGAAATTCACCCATGTGAATCATTACGTATTGAAATCTTCCCTGAAGCAGACCACGTTATGTCAGAAGACATCAACTTAGGTGGTTTAGAATTAGGAATGTTCGAACGCGTTAAAAAATATAGCGATATCGAATTAATGGATATTTTATATGTTGATGGAAATCATCCAAAATCAGATGTAATTGTTGACAAAGATCGTGTTTATTTCCCATACAGCCCAGTAGATGAAGACGGAAATGACAACAAATACCAAAGTTCAGCAATTGGTTCACACGGTAACTTATTCATCGTGATTGACCCAGAAAAATCTGTGGAAGATATCTACCCAGAAATTTAATTGCCAATTGAACCTAGGACATTTGTCCTAGGTTTTTTATTTAGTTTGATTTATTTATTTTATTATATAAGAAGTCTAGTTCTTTTCATGATTTCAAGGTATAATAAACCTATCACAAGTTAAAGGAGAAAGTGTATGAAAGTTTGTTTTATTGCAGCTGAAGCAGCTCCCTTTGTTAAAGTAGGAGGGTTAGGAGACGTTATTGGTTCTCTTCCAAAGGCCCTTCGTGAATTAGGCGTAGATGCACGTGTTATTTTACCTTTGTATTCTAGTATTGACCGCGAACGTTTTGGTTTAAAATACAAAGCATACCAATTTGTTGATTTAGGTTGGAGACATTCGTATTGTGGAATTTTCGAGACTGAAGTGGACGGAGTTCCTTGTTATTTTGTAGATAATGAACAATATTTTAATCGTGACAGTATTTATGGACAAGCAGATGATGGGGAGCGTTTTGCTTTCTTCTCAAAAGCAGCTCTTGAAATCCTACCAGCTCTTGATTTTAAACCAGATGTTGTGAATGTAAACGACTGGCATACAGCACTTTCTGTCATTTACTTAGATGTGTTGAAGAGTCGTGAAGCAGAATTCTATAAAGATATGAAGAGTGTGCTTTCGATTCATAATATTGAATTCCAAGGTCGATTCAACCCATATGAAATGGGAAATCTATTTGGATTAGAAAATAAATATTTTGACGCACTCATTTACAATGGTGACGTGAACTTACTAAAAGGTGCGATTCAATTGGCGGACCGCGTGAATACAGTAAGTGAAACATATGCTCGTGAAATCTTGGACCCTTATTTCTCATATGGACTCGACAAGATTTTAACTGTTGAACAAGGAAAATTAAGAGGAATCTTAAACGGAATTGATGTGGATAAATTCAATCCAAAAACAGATCCAATGATTCCTGTAAATTACGACTTAAAAACATTTGAAGATAAGGTTCAAAATAAATTAGCATTCCAAAAAGAGATGGACTTAGAAGTGAATGCCAATATTCCTTTAATTGGAATGGTAACACGACTTACTCATCAAAAAGGAATTGACTTAATTTTACAAGCAAGCGAAGAAATTCTTAAAACAGGTGCACAATTAGTCATTCTAGGAACAGGGGATGCTCATTATGAGAGTGCCTTACGTTCTCTAGAACATTACAGACATGATCGTGTACGCAGCATTTTATTATTCTCTAATGAAATGTCTGCAAAAATCTATGCGGCTAGTGATTTATTCTTAATGCCTTCTAAGACAGAGCCATGCGGATTATCACAACTGATTTCAATGCGCTACGGAACAGTTCCTGTTGTTCACCGTGTTGGGGGATTACGTGATACAGTTATTCCATTTACAGGAGTAGAAGGAAATGGGTTCACGTTCGAAAGCTTCCAAGCTGGCGATATGATGGATGCGATTTATCGCGCTGTGACATGCTTCTATCAATCACCTGATGAATGGAAACAAATTATCAAGAACAATTTACAAAAAGATGTAAGTTGGGAACAGTCCGCTAAGAAATACTTGGATCTGTACCATGAAGTAGTATAAAAAAGGAGGCTCTTAAATGGTCGAAAAAAGTTTAACAAGTCGTGTAGAAACTTCATTAAAGAATCAATTTGGTGTAACCATCTCAAATGCAAGTAAGAGACAAGTGTACGAAGCGATGATGAGATCTGTTCGTGATATTTTAATGGAAAAGAAATTCAGCTATGAACAAACATTAAAACAAACTCGTCAAAAACGTGCGTACTATATGTCAATGGAATTCCTAGTAGGACGTACACTTCGCAATAACTTATTCAATTTAGGTATGGAAAAGGAAGCAAAAGAGTTCTTGAGCGAAAACAATTTTTCACTCGATGAAATTTACAATATGGAACCAGATCCAGGTTTAGGAAATGGTGGTTTAGGTCGTCTTGCGGCTTGTTACTTAGATGCCTTAACAAGTAATGAATATCCAGTCACAGGTTTTTCAATTCTTTACGAATATGGGATTTTCAAACAAGTGATTACAAACGGTTGGCAACAAGAATTTCCAGATCAATGGTTAGACCTTGGGAAATACGGATTAGTATATCGTAATGATGAAGAAGTTGAAGTGCGTTTTGGTGGGGAATTAGAGCAAGTGATGACAGAAACTGGCTTAAAAGTGAACCACAAAAACTATACTTCAATCCAAGCAGAACCATATGATTTATTAATCTCTGGTTATGATGCTTCAGCTGTAAACACATTACGTTTATGGGAAGCAAAAGCAAAAACTGGTTTCAATATGAAACTATTCGAACGTGGCGAATATTCTAAATCATCAGAAGCAGAAGCCATTGCGTCTTCTATTTCGAAGTTATTATATCCAGCCGATGTAACAAACGAAGGTAAAGAGTTACGTATTAAACAACAATACTTCTTTATTAGTGCTTCATTACAACAATTAGTGAAAAACCATTACCGTGAATTTGGTACATTAGAGAACTTCTCAGAACATGTAGCGCTTCATATTAATGATACGCACCCTGCAATGGGCGTTGCTGAATTAATGCGCTTATTAGTGGATGAGTATGGCTATGGATGGGACAAAGCGTGGGAAATCACGACGAAGACATTTGCGTATACAAACCACACTATCATGGCAGAAGCATTGGAAAAATGGCCAGTATCCTTATTCCAACCAATTCTTCCACGTATCTACTCAATTATTGAAGAAATTAATAGACGATTCTGCTTATGGGTCATGGAACAAGGAAAACAATATACATTACGTGATACAGCGATTATTTATGACGACATGATTAAGATGGCAAATCTTTCTATCGTAGGTAGTCATTATGTAAACGGGGTATCAAAACTGCATAGTGATATTCTTGTTCGTGATACGTTTAAAGCCTTTAACGATTTATATCCTGGTAAATTCGGTAATGTGACAAACGGGATTGCGCACCGCCGTTGGTTAGGTCAAGCAAACCCAGAACTTGCTACTTACTTAGAAAATTTAATCGGAGATGACTTCATTAAAGACCTCTCTGGCATTTCTAAATTGAATGCCTATAAAGATGATGAGAAAGTACTAAAAGACTTACAAGCCATTAAATTAACGAAGAAAGAGCAACTGGCGACTTACATCAAAGAAACTCTTGCGATTTCAGTAAATCCTCATTCAATCTTTGACGTACAAGTGAAGAGATTACATGAATACAAACGCCAATTATTAAATGCGTTACACATTGTATATCTTTATCATGAAATTAAATACAATGGATTACGTCCAACTCCACGTACATTCATTTTCGCTGCGAAGGCTTCTTCAGGATACCAAATGGCGAAAAACATTATTAAATTCATCCACTCAATTTCTCAAATGATTGAAAGTGACGAATTAGTACGTGAATATATTAAAGTAGTATTCATTCCAGACTACAAAGTGACTCTAGCAGAAATTATCTTGCCAGCTGCAGATGTGAGTGAACAAATTTCTCAAGCGGGTAAAGAGGCGAGTGGTACTGGTAACATGAAACTGATGTTAAATGGTGCAGTGACT
>CAUQUY010000096.1:0-4742 GCA_963521405.1 uncultured Streptococcus sp. | reverse complement strand
CAGTTGCGATTGGTGTTAAAACGAAGAGTCCAAAATTAAAAGCATTAACATTCCCAGCAGCTTTATCTGCGTTCCTAGGAATTACTGAGCCTGTTATCTTTGGGGTGAACTTACGATTCCGTAAACCATTCGTTCTTTCATTATTAGCAGGTGCTTTAGGTGGAGCTCTTTCAGCTTTACTAGGATTAGCGGGTACAAGTAATGGGATTACAATCATTCCTGGTTCAATGCTATATGTCGGAAATGGACAATTACTACAATACTTATTCATGGTTGCAGTATCATTTGCATTAGGATTTACGTTTACTTATTTATTCGGTTACGATGATTCAATGTTAGATACTCCTGTTGAAGCAGAAGGACCTTCTTCACAAGAAACTCAAGAGGAAGAAGTAGCTGCACCAGCGACTGAACGTGCTGATGAAAAATTACGTTCACCAATTGTTGGCGAAGTTATGGCTTTAAGCGAAGTGAATGATCCAGTATTTTCTAGCGGAGTAATGGGACAAGGAATTGCAGTGAAACCTTCTAAAGGAGTTGTTTACGCTCCAGCAGATGCTGAAATCGCGATTGCATTCCCAACAGGTCATGCCTATGGATTAAAAACAGATAATGGTGCTGAAATTCTTATTCACGTCGGAATCGATACTGTTTCGTTGAATGGAGAAGGATTCGAAGCCAAAGTATCTCAAGGAGACCGTGTAAGAGCAGGAGATATCATCGGAACATTTGATTCTGAAGTGATTGCTGCAAATGGGTTAGATGACACAACAATGGTCATTATCACTAACACAATGGATTATGCAGAAGTGACTCCAATCGCAACTGGTTCTGTTACGAATAAAACTCGAGTATTAGAATTACATGTATAATTTTTTAGAAGACGAATTCTATTACAGGATTCGTCTTCTTTTTTTAGGTAAAAATATGATACAATAATAAAAAATAACCAAGGGAGCTTTAGGCCTATGACAAACTTATATGGAAGTTTAGAAGCTGGCGGCACAAAGTTTATTTGTGCGGTAGCAGACGAAGAATTCAACACGGTTGAGGAACTACAATTTCCAACAACGACTCCACAAGAGACTTTAAAGAAAACAGCTGATTTTTTTGCTAAATTCAAAAATCTAGCAGCCATCGGGATTGGTTCTTTTGGACCGATTGATGTGGATCCTAAATCTAAAACATATGGATATATCACAACAACACCAAAACCAAATTGGGCAAATGTGGATGTTGTAGGAGCGTTGAAGAAGAGAGTAGATGTTCCAATTTACTTTACGACAGATGTAAATAGTTCTGCTTACGGAGAAGTTTATGCGCGTAACAATCGTGGAGAAAATATCGAAACGCTTGTCTATTACACAATTGGTACTGGAATTGGTGCAGGTGTGATTCAACGTGGTGAATTTATTGGAGGCACTAGTCATCCTGAAATGGGACATGTTTATGTATGTAAGCATCCGATTGATGTGGCAAATAACTTTGATGGCGTTTGTCCTTTCCACAAAGGCTGTCTTGAAGGTTTAGCTGCTGGACCAAGTTTAGAAGCACGTACTGGAGTGCGTGGGGAACATATCGATATCGCTAGTGATGTTTGGGATATTCAAGCTAGCTACATTGCTCAAGCTGCAATCCAAGCAACACTAACTTTCCGTCCTGAAAAAATTGTTTTTGGCGGAGGAGTAATGGCTCAAAATCATATGTTAGAACGCGTTCATCGTATGTTTGAAGAATTATTAAATGGATATGTACCAACTCCGCCAGTGAAGGACTTTATTGTTACTCCTGCTGTGGAAAATAATGGTTCAGCTACTTTAGGAAACTATGTGTTAGCGAAAAGTTTAGTTAAATAATTTTCCGATGTGTTATTGCTTTGTAAAATTAACAAATGAAAACTTTACCGCAAGGCTTTTCATTTCTTTAATAATTTAGTACAATAGACAAGGATACACATATTGAAGGGAGAGAAAGCCAAATGTCAACAGGAGCATGGATTTTAATCGTGATTCTTGCTGCAGTCGCAGGTGCGATCGGTGGTTTCTTTATCGCACGTCGTACAATGATGAATTACTTTGTAGAAAACCCACCATTTGATGAAGATATGATTCGTAGTATGATGACTCAAATGGGTCAAAAACCATCTGAACAAAAAGTTCGTCAAATTGCTGCTTCAATGAAAGCACAAGCTAAAAAAAGAGCTAAAAAGTAAAGTAAAAACCATCGGAATATTCCGATGGTTTTTTTCGTTATACCGTATACGGTATAACGTTATTTTTTTACAGGTAATTCATATACATAATTTGGATCGATTTCTTTATCGAGTTCATCGAACTTTTGAATCAGAACTTGATCGTAATTGGCAATTTCTTCTTTTGTTAGCTTTTGATCTGCAATATAGATTGGGTCACCAATACGTACATGCATTTTCTTACGTTTAATAATATCCTTGAAAGTTAATGGTCCTTGATACACCATTGGAACGATAGGGGCTTTTGCTAGACGAGCAATCATCACAGCGCCACCTTTCATCTCGTTAGAGTAACGTGTTCCAGTAGGGAAGATAACAAGGGCTTTTTGATTTTCCTTAATTTGTTGGACAGGATATTTAATCGCGCTCGGTCCTGGTTTTTCACGGTTCACTGGGAAAGCCCCCAGTTTCTTAATAAACCAAGCGAATGGTTTTGGTTTGAATAATTCTTGTTTTGCCATTAAGACAAGAGGATGCGGATAAACAGCAATCGCCATCATCACAGGATCTAACCAAGAACGGTGAGGAGCAACAAGAACATAACCTGTATCTTTTGGTACTTTTTCTCGACCTTGGTAATCGCCAAATCCATTTAATAGAACAAGCAGTCCGCGAACCACCCAAATAGTGATTTTGTAAATCATAACATTCTCCTTTATTTCATCTGTAATTGTAGTATGCGTGAATTCAACGTTTTTTGCAAGTTCAAAACACTCATGGAAACCCTCTCTTTTTTTGTTATATATGGTATAATAATGGTAAGAATTTTACGGGGGATTTCCTATGAAAGAATATAAAATCAGTTATTTTCGACTAAGTTTAGTTTTATTAGGGTATTTAATTTATAATCTTGTCTATTATATGCTTGATTATTCCGGAGGCTATGCGTTCTTTATTGTTTGGCCAGTTTTCTTTTTATCTTTGGCAATGATTATTTTAGGGAACGTTTTACTTTTTAAAGATGTTGTCAAACTGAAAGATACCTATGAAAAGAATAAAACGATTCAAATTACGTGCATGATTCAAATCATCGCAGCTTGTATTGGTTTATGTTTGCAACTGACGAATCTAACTGTTGGGAAATGGTGGCCAATTAATTATGTGGAACATTATCCGATTTTAGTTGGTACAAGCATCATTTATTCGGTTATTTTCATAATAGGCGTCTTTCAAAAAAGAGCAGTAGAACAGCAAGAAAAGGCATCCTCACTGCTCGGATTGGTATTCGGTGCTGTAGTGGTCTTACTTTGTAACTTCTTACTATTCACGAACAGCAAAGCGTCAATTTTTGATTCAAATAAACAATATGTAGAGGAGTTTAAAGATTTCGGCTTCACTGGAAAAGTAGAGGTTCAAGAAAAAACGCAATTAATTGAACCGTATGTTGGTTCTCGTACTACTTTGCATTATGATGAGAGATTATCTGACGGTACTTATTTCTGGGAGTTAATTTATGTTGCAGAAGTTCGAAGTGGGACTCACGTGACGCAACTGGACAATCAGCTTGCTGAAGAAATTAGTAAGTATCTTGAGACCGATGAGGAAAAACAGTTGTTCGATAAAGTAAAGAAACAAGAATTTCAATTTGTGCTATTCCTTTATAAGGATTTAATCAGAAAACGTAACATTGATACAGAACTAATCGATAAAGTTAATAATGCAGTAGGGTTTAAACTAGTAGAAAAATACGGTTTAAGTCTTTATCCAAAAAATCCTCCTGAGTTTTATAGCTTGATTATTAAAAACGCTCTGAAAAATAGAGCAAACGGGGATACTGAAGTCGCTGGTTTTTATAATATTGATGTCTTTAATAAGGCGATGATTGCCAACTTTGGTTATGTGAATTACCTTGAGTTCGATCAAATCCTAAAAGATAAAAACGCAAGTCGTGTAGATTATCTTAAAAAAATCCTATCCGAGATTCCGTCAGGAACGCTTGAGGATGGAACCTATAAGTTTGGTGGCACCACAAAAGTTGATGGGAAAGATCAATGGGTGACGGTTACGATGGTGATTGAAAATGGAAGTAGTCATTTTGAAGCAGACGAAATGAGAAATCCGTAATCTATGATAAGTGAGGAGGAGCTTTGATGAAACGAGATACAGTCAGTTTTTTCCGGCTGATTTTAGTCATCATTGGATATTTAATCTATAATGTTCTTTTCTATTTATATCCATCCAGAGAGGTTCCTTCTTTTGCATGGTTTTTTGTTATTTTATCGTGGGCACTGATTGCTTTTGGAAATCTCTTTTTACTCATTGATCCAATCCGATTAATGCTGGGCTTTAAAGAGGACAGAAATATTAGAAACTCAAGTATTATTCAAGTGGTTCTTGTAATTGTAAGTTACTTTATTCAGAGCGCTGATTTAATGAGAGGAAAACTAAAGTTCATTAATTTTATGAGTCATTTTTCTGAAACATTCGCTTTAAGTTTAATTCTTACATTAATTTTTATCATTGCTGTTTATCAAAAACTATGGCTCCATAG
>CAUQUY010000095.1:0-4799 GCA_963521405.1 uncultured Streptococcus sp. | reverse complement strand
GGGTCTTTGACCTGCCAAGGCAAGTCGTGACGGCCATGCTGCCGTTGCCAATCGAACAGACGACGCGCGAAGCAACTGGGTGTGATCAAAAATATATACAATAAAATAAAAAAAAAAAAAAACCAACCTCTGTTGGGTTTATACTTTTTCGTTTGTTTTTTTGTTTATTATTTCACACGACTCTACTTCTCGCATTCGCTTCAGCCATTCTTGTCCTTTTGAAGTAAAGCCAAGAACAGTGCCTTGCTCAATCGGACGACTCCAATAGCCTTCTATTTCGTCTTTGGTTACTCCAAGTAAAACATAAACGAGAAGTCGTTGCAATCGTGCCCAGCTCCAGCGTTTGTTTTTGAGCTGTTTGAGACACTCCTCAATAGACGAAGTTGTTCGAATAACTTCTTTTAATCGGTTTTCGATTCCTTCTTCCATTTGATAAATAGCACGCATCTCTTCATCGGTACTCCTTAAAATAATACTCTTCAAGAGTGGCCAATAGGAACTCCAATCGTTTTGATACTCCTCTTCATCTAATCGTACATAGGATAGTTGTGCTCGTAACACTTGATCATCACGATTATCTTTTAATGCTTTTCGTAAAGCTGTTCCACTCGCAAAAGCTGTCTCTTCTAATGCATCATCCAAATGCCCACTTCCTACTCGTGTAATGGGAACGATTTGCATCGGATGTTCACCCTTTGCATTTTCAAGGGCGTAGGCCAGTCCTAATTGTTGGTTTGGTGACTGCAGCGCTTCTACGAGTGCACTTTCTTCTCCAAACTTTTTGATAGCCAACTGCGTTAACTGGCTTGCAAAAGTAAGCGAACGGTTCTCTTCTACAAAACGGCTAATTTCTTTTTCAATCGCTTGTCGCTGAGATACAGCTGCTTCGAAAAATGCCTCATCCCCACCTTCACACCCAAATGCTAAATAATGGCATCCTACCTTTTGCAAGATTTCTACTGCGCCTTTTGCAAAGCGGTCTGTTGACTGACAGCTCACCGCAGTTGGCATCTCAATTACAACGTCAGCTCCATTTTGAAGTGCGACTTTAGCACGACTCCATTTCTGCTCAATAGCAGGTTCGCCTCGTTGCACCCAGTTGCCACTCATCGCCACAACCATGACATCTGCACCTGTTTGTTTTCGTGCTTGTTCTAACAAATAGGCATGGCCTTGATGAAATGGATTAAATTCTGCGATTACTCCACATACCTTCATACACAAGCCTCATTTCACCGCTTGGAAGAACCAACGCGGACTCGTTTCTTGTACTTCGCTTTGCCCGAAGTCAGCCTTCACTTTGATATTTGTAAAACCAGCCATTTCCAATGCTGCTTTGTACATTTCAATTGGAAAAGTTTGTTCCTCATGTATTTCTTGGAAATGCTCGTACAGATTGCCGTCTTCTTGTTTAATATACATATCGATCACATGCTCTACACTGCCTGGCTCGTCTAATTCATAGCTTTGCCATAGGAATGCAAAATCGTCTTCCACGAAATGATATTGATATCCTGGAAAGACTTCTTGCATTTGATAGAGAGAATGCACATCAAAAAGAAAAATTCCACCCTCTTCTAAATGGTCGTACACTGCTTCAAAAACTGAAACAACATCTTCAAAGTCTGTTAAATAACAGAGTGAATCTGAAAAGAGCGTTACTGCGTCGGTCGTTGGCACATCTTCCAACACGCGCATATCCGCTTGAAGCCATTCGATAGGTCTACCTTGAGCTTTCTTTTCGGCGATTTCTAACATATTCTTGGACAAATCAACGCCAATCACTTCGTATCCTTTATCGTCAAGACGCAAGGATACTTCACCTGTCCCACAGGCTAGTTCCATTACTTTACGAACCGGTCTTTTGGCACTATGCGAAAAAGAACGAACTGCATAGTCCGTCCATTCTTCGTAGAGTTGTTGATCCATCACTTGGTCATATACATGAGCAAATTTTTGATAGTTCATTAGTTTTCACTCACAATATTCACGATTGGTGCATCGCTCCATAATTTTTCTAAATTATAGAATTCGCGATCTGCATAATAGAATACATGGACAATCACATCGTTTAAGTCCATCAAAATCCATTTGCCACCATCTTTACCTTCGATACTGCGCACTTCGAAGCCTTCTTTTTCAACCGCTTCTTCCACAGCATCGACAATCGCTTGTACTTGCTTTTCGTTTTTACCGTGTGTAATCACAAAGTACTCTGCAACTGGTGTAAGGCTTGCTACATCTAGTGCTACCACTTCTTGTGCTAACTTGTCTTCACAAGCATCTAAAACAACTTGTAATAATTTTTTACTTGTATGTTCCATTCTATTCTCCTTTTCTTTGTTTCAAATAATGATTATAAACTTCTATTGTTTTTGGAAAAATAGTTACTTCTTTTTCCAATAAAAATTCCAATGTATGCTTCAATAAATAAAAGACCGCATCATCGATATTCTTCGCTGCGATTTCTCTTGCAACATCGACACCTGGATAATCTCTTCCGTCTTCGATTGCATCTGCCACAAAGAGACACTTTGAAAGAAGACTCATTTGAAGCCCTCCAATCGTATGTTCACGAATGGCATCTAACAACGCTTCGTCTTTTACTCCGCATAGGTTTGAAATCAAATACGCTCCAATCGGTCCGTGTAAAATTTCAGAACCTTCATGGTGATACATTTCAGGAAGTCCGATTTCTTTGGCGAGAGCTTGCTGCTCTTCCACTGGGATTTCTTTGGCATAATCATGCGCTAATCCCACAAATGCAGCTGCTTTTTCATCGACGCCGTAGAGTTTTGCTAATTCTAATATTTTTCGTTCGACACGCAGGCAGTGTTGATATCTCTTGTCACTCATATTTGACTGGACATGAGACAACAACTCTTCTCTTGTCATTGTTGTATAAGGTTCAAAGCTTTGTACTTCGCTCATTCTAAATACAACCCCTTTTCTGCGATATAGGCTTCCACTAATTCTGGTACCAAATATTTAATACTTTGTTGGAATAGAACATTTTTGCGGATTTGTGTCGAACTAATATCCATTTTCGGTGCAGTAATCCATAACACTGGATACGGTGTTTCTTCTTCATAGCCTGGACGTTCAACTCCGACAAATTGCACCTCATGAACTAATTCATCCACACGGTGCCACGTCGGTAAATAATCCACCATGTCTCCACCGATGATAAAGTAATATTCCGTATTCGGATTTTGTCTCTTTAAGAGCTGAATCGTATCATACGTATAACTCTTCTCATTACGCTCGAGTTCAATCGTCTCGATATCAAAATAAATATTATCTTGAATCGCAAGACGTGTCATCTCCACACGAGTACTCGCATCAATGGTCTTTTTCTCATCCACATGCGGCGGAATATGACTTGGTAAAAAATACACCTTGTCTAATCCTAATTGCACACGCGCTTGTTCAGCCATAATTAAATGCGCAATATGTGGTGGGTTGAAACTACCACCGATAAGCCCGACACGTTCTACCGGTAGCTCGTCACCGAATTTTTCAGTTTTGTTTAATGTCTCAGAAAAAATATTGAGTTCAGCAACCATCGTCTATCGACCTCTTTTTTTGAATTCTGCAAATCGTACTGAAAGATCTCTATGTTTTGGATTACGTGCTTCTTTATATAACACAATTGTATGTCCAATCACTTGAATGATGGTACTTCCAGTCGCCTCTGCAATCGTTTCTGCAGCTTCTTGTGGCTCCTCTAGTGTGTTTTGTAATAAAGTCACTTTAATCAATTCGCGTTTCTCAACAGCATTTTGAATTTGATGAATCATCTCTTCGCTAAGTCCGCCTTTCCCGATTTGGAAGATTGGTTTCAACGAGTGTGCTTCTTTTTTGAAGAACTGTCTTTCTTTCCCTTTTAATTCCATGAAAGCTCTCCTTTCTTTAAATAATCGATTGACGTTGAATCACGTCAACTTCTTTAGGACTCCATACCGATACCGTACCTGGTTGTTGAATCGTTACCCAACCAAGGCCTGCAATCACTAAGTCCGTTTTCTCTTTAATCGTAAATGTCTTCTTCACTAGTTTTGGATACAACTTCATATTGTCTCCTGTTGGTGGAGTTAGAAGTGTTCCTGCATGTTTTTCGTAAAACTCAGTCGCCTTCTCCAACTTCGTGCGATGCAAGTCGATTGTTTGCGGTGTGTAGAAGGTAAATGAATTTCGTTCTCCTTGTTCGTAATCGACACGAATCAAACCACCGATAAAAATCGTTTGCTCGCTATTTAATTGGAATGTCTTTGGTTGTAACTCTTTTTGCGGTAAGACTTTCTTCATTTCTTTTTCCGCTAAGTAGTGTGTAATTTGGTGACGATGAATAATCCCTGGTGTATCCACTAATGATGAATGTTCATCGAATGGAATATCAATTTGTCCAAGAGTTGTTCCTGGATATTGAGACGTCGTAATCACTTCGCCTGTTTCACCAATACTTTGAATCAACTTATTAATTAGCGTTGATTTTCCTACGTTTGTTACCCCAACGACATATGCATCTTTCCCTTTACGGTACTCGTTAATCTTCTCTAGCAATTCGTCAATTTGAATACGTTTATGCCCACTCACAAGTAGCGTATCGACTGGTTTAATACCGTACTCTTTTGCATGACGTTCAATCCATGCTTTTAGACGATTACGGTTCACCGATTTTGGATATAAATCCACCTTGTTAGCTACGAATAAAATCGGGTTATCGCCCACAAAACGTTTTAATCCGGAAATCATACTTCCATATAAATCGAATAGGTCTACTACAAACACAACTAGCG
>CAUQUY010000094.1:0-4802 GCA_963521405.1 uncultured Streptococcus sp. | reverse complement strand
GGACAATAATGACGCAAAATACCATTTTGTATTTGGATTGTTTTTAATTATTATTACGAATATTTTGTTAGTATCAACTGTATTTTCATCGATTTCAGCGCCATCACTTTTCAATTCTGGGAAAAACTATCCTCAGGAGTTTAAAGACTTCGGACTAAATGGTACTGTAAAAGTAAAAAATAAAAAGCACGCATTTGAATTACGAGGATATGAAGTGAGTTTGGAATATACAGAGCAGTTTTCGGACGGATATTCTTATTCAAAAAATTATACGATTTCTGAAGAGGCTGGAGATCAATATGAATTAGCGATTTCAAATGAGAATGTTCAAAAAATCAAAGAACTATTAACAACTGATAAAGAGCACGAACGTCTTGATAAAGTAAAATATGAGGAATTCAACTTCTTACTCAACCTTTATAAAGAAAAATTAAATATATTAAAAGTGCCTCATACAATTGCTGATACCATTAATACAGCTTTTAAAGTTGAGCTGGTAAAAGAGTCTAGAGTTGATTTTTATCCAACAGACGGGTATGAATTTACGGCATTTTTAATTGCTGAATCGCTTCGAAATGTCGAAAAAGGGGATCAAGACGCTGCTGGGTTTTACAATATTGATGTAAAGCAAGCGATGAAGAACGATCAAATTTACGCAAATATTGATCTCATTTTCTATTCTGAATTAACTTCTAAAGCGCAGAAAGCAGGGTTATCTAACCTAGAATACTTTAAAGAAGTACTAGAAGCATTACCAAGAGGCACCTTCTGGGATGGAGTCTATCAATTCAAGGGTAGTGCTGAGGTGAATGGAAAAACCAGAGATGTGATTAGTACTTTTGTTGTGGAAAATGGGTTAGGTTATTTTGAAGAAGATGAATTGAAATAGAAGAGGAGGTTTTTATGAATAATAAGAAGATACAGTATATTAACTTATTACTTCCAACTATTCTTTATTTTCTCCTGTTTATGCTAGAAGTCATTATGGGACATGGAATCACGAAAGCATTATTTTCAGTTTATTTTATTGTTTTTATCATTTTGTTTTTTGTAATTCTATTTGCAGTATTACGTGAACTCTATATTATTAACTTTGTGTTAGCTAAAGACAATGCAAAGGTCCGAATCCCAGGGACTATGGCGTTTGTTCTATTCTTATATTTTACATTTAACGAATTAAAATATCCTTTTACGGTGATTATGACATTTGAGTCCATTGTTAACGCAAAAAGCGGAGCAGTATTAACGTTTGTACTATTATTAGTATTTAATGTTTTGTGTTTAATGGTGTACGGGTTTGTTGAAGGAAAACAAAATCTTGTAAAAGCACCACTTTTGTACGTCCTCATTACGACGTATGCATTAATGGTACTAGCTATTAATATCCAACAAGTGGAACAAAACAGGTCAGACGATCTTACTGTAAAAATAGAGGAGTACTATAAAGAACACGGATTCAATGCAACTGTAAAAGTAATCCCACCAGTTAATAATGATATGGCGAATATCAAATTTACTGAAAAACTGAGTTCAGGAAGTGAAGTAACATTCCAAAACAATGTGTTCTTAGAGAAAGGAACTAGCATTCGTGACATGCAGGAGGCGGTGGATACGTCCAATGTTTCAACAGATGAAGCAAAGATTCTTCAGCTTCTATTCAATCAAAACTTTACATTTCTTAGAGGAGCATTTCTATTCAATTCTGATTTAGAAAAATCCGTTGATAAAGTGAAAAGAGTAATGGATGATAAAGTTGAAGATGTAGAAATTACAAATATTAAAATAGATGTAAATCCCTTAATCTCAGGGGAGGAACGGTTAAAAAGATTAGCTCATATTGCAGCGAATCATTTGAAAGATAACTCAGTAACAGAAGTTATTTACAATTTAACATTAGAAGAACTCCTTTTAAGTGAAACTGAGGTCATTACTGGTTATTTACGAGTGGATTACCGGGAGGCTTCTTCACTAGAAGAACTTCTATCGTTTGTAACTTCAAAATTTAATAGGTTAAGTAAGGGAGCACTTCCTGATGGAATGTATTTATTCGATGCCTATGTATTAGTTCCGGAAAAAGATACCATCAAAAACGATCAACAATTCCTTGCTGTTAAAGTCAAAGACGGAATAGTTTATGTATATTGGCAAAACAGAAAGTAATCTAAAATGGAAGGAAATAGTCATGGAAGAAAAAATTAAACTAAGAGACTATAATATATTTTATTTTATAACGTTATTATCAATTCTCGTTTTGAAATCAAAAGAAGCAGGTATTATTACAACTTTCTTTGTGGTTGGCGGAATTTTAATTATTTTCAACTATATTATTTTTATAAGTTTGTTTAAGAATCTGCTCGTGTTCTATAAACACAAGCATGAAAATATTCTGTTTCTTGTCAGCCTCATTTTACAACTTATCGGAGCTGGACTATTCGTTATATCCATCGCAATGAATTTTGAATTATTAATAGGACCTCAGATGGACACATTGACTTTACCAATTATCTTGTATCTTATTGGAATTAATTTGATCGAAATTTCTGGTTTGGTAGCGTATGTTACGCAGGAAAAGAGTAAAGGAAGCTTCCCGTGGTTAAACGTTATTCTAACAGTGTTACTTATTATTAGCTTTAATGTCGCTGTATTATATTAAAATGAAAAAGACTTTGTTGAAAATTCTATTGTTTCATCATGAAAACAATAGAATTTTCTTGCAATTTAAATAACTTTCATGTACAATCATTGATGGTGTAAAAACCAAAAAATTCACACCTAATTGGATGTTAAGATTGGTGCTTCTTTTAGAAGAGGTCTTATCGCTGAAATTGGGGAGGAAAATATAAACCAAATTGGAGGAAAACAAAAATGGCAGTTATTTCAATGAAACAATTGTTAGAAGCTGGTGTACATTTCGGTCACCAAACACGTCGCTGGAACCCTAAGATGAAGAGATACATCTTCACAGAAAGAAATGGTATCTATATCATCGACCTACAAAAAACTGTTAAATTAGTGGACGATGCATACAACTATATGCATGAAGTTGCTGAAAACGGTGGTATTGCATTATTCGTTGGTACTAAAAAACAAGCACAAGATGCTGTTAAAGACGAAGCAATCCGTTCAGGTCAATACTACGTTAACCATCGTTGGTTAGGTGGTACTTTAACTAACTGGGATACAATCCAAACACGTATCAAACGTTTGAAAAAAATCAAAGAAATGCAAGAAGACGGCACTTTCGAAGTATTACCTAAAAAAGAAGTTGGTATTCTATTAAAAGAATTAGACAAACTTGAAAAATACTTAGGTGGTATTAAAGATATGCCACGCATTCCTGATGTAATGTTTATCGTTGACCCTCGTAAAGAACGTATTGCAGTTCAAGAAGCTCACAAATTAAACATTCCAATCGTTGCTATGGTTGACACAAACTGTGACCCAGATGAAATCGATGTTGTTATTCCATCAAATGATGATGCTATCCGCGCGGTTAAATTAATCGTTGCTAAAATGGCAGATGCATTCATCGAAGGTAACCAAGGTGAAGACGTAGCAGTAGACGTTGAAGACTTAGATAAAGATACTTCATTAGAAGATATCGAAAAATTAGTTGAAGGCGACAACGCTGAATAATCACTAACTGTTAAGCTGTTTGAATCAGAAAGAGGCGAAATAGACTTTTCAATTCAAACAGCTTTTTTTAAAAAGTTTGTAAAAAATTTAAAAGCAAATTATAGGAGGAATTGAGAATGGCTCAAGTTACAGCTCAATTAGTAAAACAATTACGCGACATGACTGGCGTAGGTATGATGGATGCTAAAAAAGCATTAGTTAAAGTTGAAGGAGATATCGACAAAGCGGTTGACTACTTACGTGAAGCTGGTTTAGCAAAAGCTGCTAAAAAAGCAGACCGTATCGCTGCAGAAGGTATCACTAATGTATTAGTTGAAGGAAACCGCGCAGTTATCTTAGAAGTAAATGCTGAAACTGACTTCGTTGCTAAAAACGACAAATTCCAAGCATTAGTTAAAGAAATCTCAGAAGCAATCTTAAAAGCAAACCCATCAACATTAGAAGAAGCTCTTGAAGTTGAAACTCCAAACGGTAAAGTTTCTGACGTTATTGCAGAAGCAACTACAGTTATCGGTGAAAAAATCACTTTACGTCGTTTCGAAATCGTTGAAAAATCTGATGCAGATGCATTCGGTGCATACTTACACATGGGTGGACGTATCGGTGTGTTAACTGTTGTTGAAGGTTCTACAGACGATTCAGCAGCTAAAGATGTTTCAATGCACATCGCTGCAATCAACCCTAAATATATTGACCGTTCACAAGTTTCTGAAGAAGAATTAGAACACGAAAAGAAAGTTCTTACTGAACAAGCATTAAACGAAGGTAAACCAGCTAACATCGTTGAAAAAATGATTGCTGGACGTTTAAACAAATTCTTAGCTGAAATCAGCTTAAACGACCAACCATTCGTTAAAGATCCAGATCAAACTGTATCTAAATTCGTTGCTTCTAAAGGCGGAAAAGTTAAATTATTCCACCGTTACGAAGTTGGTGAAGGTTTAGAAAAACGTGTTGATAACTTTGTAGAAGAAGTTATGGGACAAGTTAAAAAATAATCACTGTTCATGTGAGGGAATATGGTAGATAGCTACCCGCTATTCCCTTTTTTTATAAAGATTAAGGAGATAAAGCAATGGTTGAACCAAAATACAAACGTGTTGTTTTAAAATTAAGTGGTGAGGCATTAGCAGGGCAAGCAGGCTTTGGTATTAACCCACCAACGA
>CAUQUY010000093.1:0-4832 GCA_963521405.1 uncultured Streptococcus sp. | reverse complement strand
GTTCTGAAGTCACTCATTTTCACCATTTCAAGAACGCGAGTCACACGCTCTAACATTTCTTCTCGAGGGAGCCCGATATTTTCTAATCCGAAGGCAATGTCATCCTCCACCGTTGTCCCAACAAATTGGTTATCTGGATTTTGGAAGACCATCCCTACTGCGCGTCTAGCGTCATATACAGTCTCGTCATTTAAAACAACCCCATTAATCAGAACTTCTCCGCTACCTGCTTCGATAAGTCCATTCATAACTTTGGCTAATGTTGATTTCCCAGAACCATTATGTCCAATGATGGCTAACCATTCACCACGTTCGACCTTTAAAGATACTCCAGCCAACGCTTCACGTTCATCCTCTTCATGATAACGATAATGGATGTTATTTAACTCAATAATTGTTGATTGCAACGGGGACACCTCTTTCCCTTTTCCTATGTATGTATAAAAATATGTATAAATAAAAAAATACACTTTTTCATGATGAAGTGCTCTCCCGCCAATAAACTCGGCGGGAAAACAACGAGCTAGACTAAATAATCTGAGAAAGAATAAGGCTACCTGTTCAGTAGCCCCAGACTTTCCATCTTATAAGCAAGATGATTATTACCATCATGACGCTCTTTTCAACCATCGAAAAGTGTTCGATTGAATGTTTATTAAACTAATTCAATGATAACCATTGGTGCAGCATCGCCACGACGAGGTTCAGTTTTAAGAATACGAGTGTATCCACCTTGACGTTCGCTGTAACGTGATGCTAAATCATTAAATAATTTTTGTAACGCTGTTTCAACAACGATTGATTCGCCTTCTTCACGAACATCTGCTACTTCGTTACGTACAAATGCAGCTGCTTGACGGCGAGCATGTAAGTCACCACGTTTACCTAAAGTAATCATTTTTTCTACAGTAGAACGGATTTCTTTAGCACGAGCTTCAGTTGTAACGATACGTTCGTTAATAATTAAGTCAGTTGTCAAGTCACGTAATAACGCTTTACGTTGTGAACTTGTACGTCCTAATTTACGATAAGCCATTTTTAATATTCCTCCTTCTTAAGAGTTTCTATTAGTCTTCACGACGTAAGTCTAAATTTAAATCGATTAATTTTTGTTTCACTTCTTCAAGCGATTTACGACCTAAGTTACGAACTTTGATCATTTCCGCTTCAGACTTGCTTGTTAATTCATGTACTGTGTTAATTCCAGCACGTTTTAAGCAGTTGTATGAACGAACTGATAAATCTAGTTCTTCAATAGTCATTTCAAGAAGACGTTCTTTTTGAGTTTCTTCTTTTTCGACCATGATTTCCATAGGATGTGCTTCATTTGTTAAATTAACAAAGATATTTAAGTGCTCAGTTAAAATACGAGCCGCTAAACTAACAGCATCTTGAGGAGCGATTGAACCATCTGTCCAAACATCAAGAGTTAGTTTATCATAAATATTTTTTTGACCAATACGAGTGTTTTCGACTTGGTAGTTCACTTTACTAATCGGAGTATAAATAGAATCAATTGGGATTACACCAATTGGCATATTATCAGATTTATTGTAGTCAGAGCGAACATATCCACGACCATTTTTAGCATTCATACGAACATGGAAGTGATATCCTTCAGCTACTGTACAGATATATAAATCAGGGTTTAGAACTTGAATGTCGCTATCATGTTTGATATCGCCTGCAGTTACTACCGCTGGACCTTTAACATCAATTTCTAATACTTTATTTTCATCTTCAGTGAAAGACTTCAATGCAATTTTTTTAATGTTTAAAATGATTGCAGCTACGTCTTCAACCACGCCATCTATTGTTGAAAATTCATGTAAAACGCCATCCATTTGGATATCTGTTACTGCAGTACCAGGGAGTGACGATAATAAGATTCGGCGTAATGAGTTCCCTAAGGTAGTACCATAACCGCGTTCAAGTGGCTCAACAACGAATTTACCAAACTTTGCATCTTCGCTGATTTCGATCGTTTCAATTTTTGGTTTTTCAATTTCGATCATGTTTTTTACCCCTTTCAAAACGTACGTTCAATGTGCGATTGTCCGACAAAATTCAACAATAACAATCCATTACACACGACGGCGTTTTGGAGGACGACATCCATTATGAGGGATTGGTGTTACGTCACGAATTGCTGTCACTTCTAATCCAGTAGCTTGTAATGAACGAATAGCAGCTTCACGACCTGAACCAGGACCTTTAACAGAAACTTCTACAGTTTTCATTCCATGCTCCATTGAACCTTTTGCAGCAGATTCAGCAGCCATTTGAGCAGCAAATGGTGTTGATTTTTTAGAACCTTTAAATCCTAAAGCACCTGCAGAAGACCATGAAACAGCATTACCATGAACGTCTGTAATCATAACAATTGTATTATTAAATGTTGAACGGATGTGTGCTACACCAGATTCAATATTCTTTTTCACGCGGCGTTTGCGTACAACTTTCTTTGCCATGAAGAATTAACCTCCTTCTTCTCTAAATTATTTTTTCTTACCTGCAATAGCCTTAGCTGGGCCTTTACGAGTACGAGCATTATTTTTTGTATTTTGACCACGAACTGGTAAACCACGACGGTGGCGAACTCCACGGTATGAACCAATTTCCATCAAGCGTTTGATGTTTAAGTTCACTTCACGACGTAAGTCACCTTCAATTTTTAGTTTATCCACTTCAGCACGGATACGGTCTAACTCATCGTTCGATAAATCGCGAACACGAGTATCTTCACTAACGTTAGCAGCTGCTAAGATTTGTTTTGAAGTAGTAATACCGATACCGTAAATATAGGTTAAAGAAATAACAACACGTTTTTCACGTGGAATATCCACACCTGCAATACGAGCCATACTAATGAGTACCTCCTTATATATTATCCTTGACGTTGTTTATGTTTGGGATTTTGACAAATCACCATAACTTTACCATTGCGTTTAATTACTTTACATTTTTCGCAAATTGGTTTTACTGATGCTCTAACTTTCATTTAAGTTCCCTCCTCTATTTCATTAACGGAGTCCATTATTTAAAGCGATACGTGATTCTTCCGCGCGTTAAGTCGTACGGTGATAATTCAACCGTTACTTTATCGCCCGGTAAAATTTTAATGTAGTGCATCCGGATTTTTCCAGATACATGCGCTAAAACCTCATGACCGTTTTCAAGTTCGACCTTGAACATCGCATTCGGTAATGTTTCATTAACAATACCTTCAATTTCAATTACGTCTTCCTTTGCCATGTCTCATCCTCCTTACTTGTAAAAAGTTTTTACGGATTATTTGACGGACTTCTACCGTTATCTAACTTTCTAAGTATACCATTTTAGCTACCATAATTGCAAGATAACAGGCAGTTCCTAGCGAGGTTCGCCCATAATTGATTGAATTGTTTTGAAGAGATTGTCAATGCCGCTTTCTCCATCAACATTACGTAATAAGCCTTTTGCATTATAGTAGTTTAAGATTGGTTTTGATTGTTCAATGTTAATTTGAATTCGATTTTCCACTGTTTCAGGTTTGTCGTCTTCACGTTGATAGAAATCATGAGAACCACAACGATCACATGTACCTTCTACTTTAGGTGGATTATTTGTTTTGTGGTAAGTTGCACCACAGTTACGACAAATAATTCTACCTGTTAGACGTTGCATTAAGATTTCTGGGTTCACTTCGATGTTAATCACTGCATCGATTGAGCGGTTTAATTCCGCTAAGATTTTATCAAGTGCTTCCGCTTGCGCTTGAGTACGTGGGAAACCGTCCAATAAGAATCCTTTTTCTGTATCGGCTTGTTGTAAACGTTCCTTTACAATGCCGTTTGTTACTTCATCAGGTACTAATTCGCCTTTATCCATGAATGATTTAGCTTTAAGACCTAATTCAGTTTCTTGTTGCATAGCAGCACGGAACATATCTCCTGTTGAAATATGTGGAATTCCGTATGTAGCAACGATTTTTTCTGCTTGAGTACCTTTACCTGCTCCAGGTAAACCCATTAAGATAATGTTCATAGTTGCCTCCTAGAATCATAACTGAAGAACTGACAAAACGCATTGCTGCATCTTGTCAATTTCTCCCATTATTCCTCAATAAATCCTTTATACTTACGTTTAATTGTACGTCCTTCAATTTGTCGGCTTAACTCTAACGCTACCCCAACAACGATTAGAAGGTTTGTACCACCAAGCATCAATCCTCGTGGTAAGTTCCATAAAGCTGAAGCTACCATCGGAAGAATTGAAATACCACCAAGATAAAGAGCACCAACTGTACTTAATCGTAGTAAAGTACCTGAAACAAATTGTTCTGTATCTTTACCTGGACGGACACTTAAAATATATCCGCCTGATTTTTGTAAGTTTTCTGCTACTTTCTCTGGGTTCACTTGAACGAAAGCATAGAAAAATGTAAATACAACAATTAACACTGTGTATAATGTTGCACCAGCAGGTTTTGAAAAATCAAAAATGTTAGTGGCAAGTTGGTACCAGCCAGATTCACTATGATCTTTTGCGTATAAACTTAAAATAGTTGATGGCAATGTCATAAATGAACTAGCGAAGATAACCGGAATTACCCCTGCAGAGTTGATTTTTAAAGGTAACCAAGATGTTTCACTTGAACCAGTTGCACGTTTTGAGTATGAGATTGGTAGGCGACGTTGCGCTTGTTCAATATATACTACTAACATAACGACTAAAACAATCGCTACGATTAATGCAACTGTGAATCCTACTGCACGATATAAGTCAGTGTCTGTACTACCTTGAATTTGATTTACATAGAATTCATAAATATCATGTGGCATTCTTGCTAC
>CAUQUY010000092.1:0-5235 GCA_963521405.1 uncultured Streptococcus sp. | reverse complement strand
TGCAGGACATGAACCATTATTTGCAGCTTATCATGCATTATTACCATTTATCCGTATGCAAGTAGTGGGTGAATTCACTGGCGCTAAAATTAACCCAGAAGCTTGGGGAACAGGCGTTGTAACGTTAGACGAAGAAGTAGTAGCAGGACTTGAAAAACAAGCTGAAGCATTATTAAACGCCTAATTAAAAACTAAAAAATTAACTTTTAAAAGCAGTCTCCATAGATGGGGACTGCTTTTTTGAACAATATGCGAACAGACATTTGCCCTAGACCTTCCTGTTATGCTAAAATTGTTCTGATATAGACAAAAAAGGAGCATCATTCATGTATGAATATTTAAATGGAGAGTTAGCGCATATCTTACCAACAGCAATTGTTGTCGATGTGCATGGTGTAGGGTATCAAGTGGTTTTTGCAAACCCATACCGCCTACAAGATTCTCTGAAGAAGCAAATTAAAGTTTTAGTACAACAAGTCGTTCGTGAGGATTCCATTACCTTATACGGATTTATTTCAAGCGAAGAACGCGAATTATTCCAGCGTTTAATTAGCGTTTCTGGTATCGGTCCAAAGAGTGCGATGAGTATTTTAGCAAATGACGATACAGAAGGTTTCGTGAATGCTGTAGAAAGTGGGAATGTCACTTATTTAACAAAATTCCCTGGTGTTGGAAAGAAAACAGCGCAACAAATTATTTTAGATTTGAAAGGAAAGTTTGAAGCTGTCCCAGAAGAAACGACTAAAGCTGTTGTTTCAACAAACCAAGCAACTCTTGAAGAAGCGAAAGAAGCCTTACTTGGTCTTGGGTATTCTGCAAAAGAAATTACAAAGATTTGGAAGTCGCTGGAAGCTGCTGCTCCAAGTACGACGCAAGAGGCATTAAAAGTGGCCTTTAAACTATTGATGAAATAATGGAGGATTATCGTGGAGGAAGAACGTTTTATTGACCAAAACCCGCTTGACGAAGGGGAAGTACAAGACGAATTATCACTGCGTCCACAGACGTTACAACAGTATATCGGTCAACAAAAAGTAAAAGAAGAACTTGCTATCTATATTCAAGCGGCGCGTAGTCGTTCAGAAGCCTTGGATCACGTGTTACTATACGGACCTCCAGGACTTGGAAAGACGACCTTAGCGATGGTGATTGCCAACGAATTAGAAGTCGGCATTAAGACGACAAGTGGCCCTGCGATTGAACGTCCAGGTGACTTAGTGGCTCTTTTAAACGACTTAGAAGCAGGGGATGTCTTATTTATCGATGAGATTCACCGCTTGCCACGTGTCGTGGAAGAGATGCTGTATTCAGCGATGGAAGATTTCTTCGTAGATATCGTGGTGGGTCAAGGACCAACTGCGCATCCGGTACATTTTCCATTGCCACCGTTCACGTTAATTGGAGCGACGACTCGTGCAGGGGCTCTTTCTGCACCGCTTCGTGACCGTTTCGGAATTGTGGAACATATGGAGTATTACGATGAGGCTTCACTTTCTGAGATTGTAAAACGCAGTGCGAATGTTTTTGATAGTGAAATTAAAGATGAGGCCGCTCTTGAGATTGCGCTTCGCTCTCGTGGAACACCACGTATTGCCAATCGTCTCTTGAAACGTGTACGAGATTTTTCTCAAGTATACGAAGAAGGCATGATTTCAAAAGAAATTACGCAGCAAGCATTGAAGGTCTTACGTGTGGACGCTAAAGGATTGGATCATATCGACCGTAAATTATTGACGGCGATGATAGATTTATACGATGGTGGACCAGTTGGACTAGGTGCCATTGCGGCAAACATTTCAGAAGATGCCGAGACCATCGAAGATATGTATGAACCGTATTTATTACAAATTGGATTTTTAAAACGGACATCACGAGGTCGTGTGGTGACGCCAGAAGGATATGCTCACTTAGGGCGATTATATCCTTTATCGTAAGAAAGGAACTAGAAATGAACTATACAACAAAAGATTTTGACTTCGATTTACCCGAAGAATTAATCGCGCAAACTCCATTGAAAGACCGTACGTCTTCACGTTTATTAGTGGTGAATAAAACTACACATACCATTGAAGATAAACATTTTTCTGATTTACTAGATGAATTAGAAGAAGGAGATACACTTGTTGTGAATAACACGCGTGTACTTCCAGCACGTCTTTATGGAACAAAAGAAGAAACAGGCGCTCATATTGAGGTCTTACTATTAACGACTACGGAAGGCGACAAGTGGGAAACACTTGTGAAACCTGCCAAACGGATGAAAGTGGGTAGTGTTGTTTCTTTTGGAGATGGTAGACTCAAGGCGACAGTTGTCGAAGAATTAGACCAAGGTGGACGTATCATCGAGTTTTCATACGAGGGAGTATTCCTAGAAGTGTTGGAATCTCTTGGTGAAATGCCATTGCCACCATATATCAAAGAACGTTTAGAAGATAAAGAACGTTATCAAACCGTTTATGCGAAAGAAAATGGATCTGCAGCAGCACCTACAGCTGGCTTGCACTTTACGGAAGAATTAATGCAAAAAATCCGTGAGAAGGGTGTAAATATTGTTCCAGTCACATTGCACGTTGGCCTTGGAACCTTTAGACCTGTTTCTGTGGATTCACTAGAAGACCATAAGATGCATTCAGAATATTACAATGTATCAAAAGAAACTGCAGAGATGATTGAAGCGACTAAGAAAGCTGGCAAACGTGTTATTGCCGTTGGTACGACTTCGATTCGTACACTAGAAACAGTTGCTAGAGATAACGACGGGCATGTGGTGCCAGCGAGTGGTTGGACGGATATTTTTATCTCTCCTGGGTATGAGTTCCGTGTGGTGGACGCGTTTGTGACGAATTTCCACTTGCCAAAATCAACGCTTGTTATGCTTGTCAGTGCTTATCTTGGACGTGAATTCACACTAGAAGCGTATCAGCACGCCATCGAAGAACGTTACCGCTTCTTTAGTTTTGGCGATGCAATGTTTGTGCATAAATAAAGAGAAATTGACCGTAGGTCAAATATTGAAGCATGGGGATGTCTTCATGGTAGTGGTAATAGTTGTACCGGTGGGAGCCAAGGTCTCCCACCTACCGAGCCTCAAAGAACCTCTAGAAAATAAATTTTCAAGAGGTTCTAATTCGCATCGGTTACTAGTCACTATTACTCCTACCATAGAATCCCCATGGTTCTTCGTTTGACCTCGGTCTCTTGTACTTTTATACGAAACATTGCCAAAAGAAGGGTAACAATCTTCATGAGTGCTTACTAGTGTAAATTTACAGGCGATGGAATTGTAACGTGCGAAAGCTGGTCTAACTACGAACCATAGGGATATCTTCATGGTAGAGATAATAGCTGTACCGGATTGAGCCTTTTGTCTCAATCCTACCGAGCTTCAAACTGACTCTTGGAAATGAATTTCCAGAGTCAGTAATTCACATCGGTTACTAATTGCTATTACTTTTACCATAGAATCCCTATGGTTCTTCGTTTGCCGCGGTCTTTTGTGCTATTTATACAGAACATCGCTAAAAGAAGAGGAATGTTTTTAGTGAGTGCTTATAAAATAAAAAAACAGAAGTTAAGTTTTAAAGCTTAACTTCTGTTTTCTTTTGATTTCATAAATACGTGTTGGATGATAAAGATAGCTGCAGTTACGAGCACTCCTACGATTACAGCGCTCTGCACGTTGTAAGGTGTTTGAGAAAGTGCACTTCCTAAATAATAAGTCACTTGGCTAAGTATCAATCCCCATATGATGGTAACAATATATTTCACAGACAACCCTTCTTTCATTTCCCATTATAGTACAATCAAGATTCTTTTGACAATAGATGGGCCAAAAATCTTTCCAAATGGGAGCGTGAAAGGGGAAGATATGCTATAATAAGACGACTAATACGAGAGGAGGAGCCCTATGCCATTTACAACTTTACAAGTATTCAGTAGCTATTCATTACTAAAGAGTACGATTCGTTTGAATGAGTATGTAGAAACTGGGAAATTATTAGGTTATAAGCAACTTGCCTTAACGGATGATGGTGTGTTGCACGGAGCAGTGGAGTTTTATGAGCGATGTATTCAAAATGGAATCCAACCAATTCTAGGGTGTACATTCGAGATTTCCTGGAAGAGTGATGCTTCTAGAAAAGAAATGCTTGTCGTCTATGCCAAAGGTGCTAAGGGGTATGAATCCCTCCTGAAACTTTCAACCCTTTATCAACAAGGATTAACTTGGACAACAGAAATGACTGAGTGGATAGCAACTCATAGCGAGGATGTGAAAATCGTTCTTCCTCCAATGGACAGCGAGTGGGTTGCTGCGCATTCTAAGGGTAAACTCGAATCAGTTCTTCGTGCTGTGAAGGAAGAATTTCCAGGTGTCGAAATTGCTGTAGGGATTACTCGTGAAATGGTTGAACGCGGTGAGTTCGACAAGATGCGTGCAGGAATTGAAGATGCTGGAGTAGTGCCAGTTGCTTTTAGTGCCTCTCGTTATTTAAATACTACTAATTATTTCTCATGGAAAGTGTTACAAGCGATTCGACTAGGGGAAACGCTCTCGTTTACACAAGAAGATGCAACAGGGAGTGAATCTTTGCCAGAAGCGACTTCGATGACGAAGGTGTTTCAAACGGCAGAAGGTGGAGTCCTTCTTTCTAACTTAGAACAATTTACAAAAGAGTTAGTGGTGGAAATTCCTCTAAGAGATACCATGCTTCCTAAATTCCCAGTACCAGGTGGGAAGACGAGTGCACAGTTTCTTTATGAATTATGTGAAGCTGCGATGCTTGAAATTGGGGTAACGACGCCTATTTATGTGAACCGTCTCAAAGAAGAGTTAGCTGTTATTCATGAAATGGGATTTGATGATTACTTCCTTATCGTTTGGGATATTATGCGTCATGCACGTGAACAAGGTATTCAAACGGGTGCTGGTCGTGGATCTGCGGCAGGATCTCTTGTTGCGTATCTCTTGCATATTACAGGCGTTGATCCGATTCGTTATCACTTGCTATTTGAGCGTTTCTTAAACCGTGAGCGTTATACGATGCCCGATATTGACTTGGATTTCCCGGATGATAAGCGCGAAGATATTTTAGCCTATATCGTGTCGAAATACGGCAATCAGAATGTAGCGCAGATTGTGACATTCGGTACGCTTGGGGCGAAACAAGTGATTCGCGATGTATGTAAAGTCTTTGGTGAAAACATCATTACGGTTCAGAAGTTTTCAAACAATAT
>CAUQUY010000091.1:0-5315 GCA_963521405.1 uncultured Streptococcus sp. | reverse complement strand
AAGCGAAACCACGCAACAAAGGCCAACTATGGACATGTCCATATTTGGCCATTTTCGATTAAGACAATATAAAAAATGCACTCACAAATGCTATTGTGAGTGCATTTTATTTGTAGTGATTTTTGATATTTTTTGGAGTTGAGTTCGTTTCCGATAATTATAAGCAACCACTTCGACGCAGTGGTTTATTGACATTCTTTTCATCACTCTTGATTCAAGAATGTCTAATTAACTTTGCGAGAAATCATTCACGGTGTGAATGATTTGGAACTCAAAAAAAGCAGAATGACTTCACACTGTGAAATCATTCTTAGCTTCTGTCTTTCTGCCTCACATCCTATGTAGTTGAACTCGGGCTCACAGGACTGACGTCCACTTCCTGATATGCCCGCACGACTTGTTCCAAGTCCCTTGCGTCATATCAGTCCAGTGATTCAGTCCTGAGCGTTCGCCCTCGTATCCTATAAGATTGGTGCAAACAGCCTAGAAAATTTCTGTTTAAATCTCTTCCAGCGGTCCTGTTTTTCGAAGTATTTTTCGTTAGCGATGGCACAGTTCTTCAAGTCATGCACGAAATCTTCTTCGACTTGTTTAGCGAACTGTTCGTTATAAATAAAGGCATTCACTTCGAAGTTTAAACGAAAACTTCTCATATCAAAGTTGGAGGTCCCAACGGTTGCCATTTCACCATCAACGACCATTGTTTTGGCATGAAGGAATCCTTTTTGATACACGTAAATCTTCACGCCTGATTTCAATAATTGGCTTGAATAATATTCCGTCGCGCGATAAACGACTGGATGGTCCGGCTTACATGGAATCATCACGCGCACGTCCACTCCAGACATCGCAGCAATACTTAACGCCTCTTGGACACTTTCATCTGGGATAAAGTATGGAGTTTGAATCCACACTGACTTTTTCGCCATTAAAATCATCTTAACGAGACCAAACTTGATTTTCTGAACATCGCTATCTGGGCCCGTTGAAACAATCTGAATGGTATTATCGCCCTCTGCCTGAGTTAGCGGGAAATACTCTGGAATAAATTCTCGTCTTTGTTCTTCTTTAACTGCGGCGTTCCAATCGACGAAGAAACGCGATTGCAATGAATAAACAGCATCCCCAACAATGCGGAGATGTGTATCTCGCCAAGCACCAAGTGGACCTTTACCTAAATATTCGTCTCCGACATTAAATCCGCCAATATAGCCGATTTTACCGTCAATCACAACAAGCTTACGGTGATTACGATAGTTAATACGCCAGTTGATAAATCCAAGTGTGTACCCGAAGAAGGCAACAGATTGACCACCTGCTTCATGCAATTTATTCCAAAAAGAATTGCGTGTCATACGTGACCCTAGGGCATCATAAATGACAAGCACTTCGACCCCTTGTTGGGCTTTATCGATCAAAAGTTGCATGATTTCTTCGCCAATTTCATCTTGGTTGAAGATGTAATACAGCAAGTGAATATGATGTTTAGCGTTTTTAATATCTTCTTTTAGACGGTTAAACTTCTCTTGTCCATCCACAAACATCTCTACATCATTATTCTCGGTGATAATCGCATCATCGGCTTCAAGGAAGAAGGATGCTAAGTCTTCTTGGTACGGGTTCTTAAAACGGAATTTTGCAGGTCCGATTTTTTCCTTCGTATAAGCCAAATCTCGTTGTTGCTGCTCGACTAACTCTTGCAGACCGATCGTTTCTTGAGCACGCAGATTAAAGATGCGTTTTTTACGGATGCGTCGTCCAAAGAAGAAGTACATAATAAATCCGATGACTGGAAGCATCACAAGGACAATGAGCCATCCCCATGTGGCAGCAATTTCACGAAGCTCACGAAAAACCGTGATAATCGCAGCAAACGTATTGACTAAAATAATGATATAAAGAATCGAACTAATAAATGTCATTGGCTCTCCTCTCAAAATTGAAAGAAAAAAGACCGCGACGAATCAGGGTCTTTCTCTTTTTTACTATTAATCGTTTAATAAATGTGATTGTTCGCGACGTGATAAGAAACGGGTTCCTTTTGGAATATAAAGCGAACGTTTCACGTAAATTGGTGTTACTAAAAATACAAGTGTCACCACTAATGTCACCACAAAGCTCATGCCAAAGCCGAAGAACCCTTGTGCTAGGGCTACTTTCTCAGCTGAGAATAGAGACGGTGCACCGATGGCTGTACCAATCGCATGGAAACCATAGCTCACAAATGTTGCAATCAAGCTTGCTGTCACAACGTTTAATGTTGTTGAAGACGTACGAGCGTTGAAGGCTGTACGAACAGTGTTACGAGCAAAGAATCCTGCAACACCTACGAATCCGTATGCCATCACAGAATCGTGGAACGGAACCATAAAGTATCCTGCTCCGCTTGGGTGAATGAACATATGGATGACACCAAACAAGGTGCTCGCAATACATCCCCATACTAAACCGCGACGTAATGCCACGAAGATTAATGGGATAATCGCAAGGTCTACGACAAATGGAAGTGCCTCTTGTGGGATAAACGATAATACCGCACTTACCACAACGGCTCCAAGTACTTCAAGTAAGATTTTAACTGCTTTTGAATTCATTCTAATCTCCTTAAATCCAATTATTTCTTATAGTTAGAAGCTTCCATAATCATCGGTAAGATGACTGGGCGACGTTTTGTTTTATCGAATAAGTAACGACTTAATGCGTCTCTGACTTCTTGTTTGAGGCGCGGCCATTCGAAATCATCACTGGCTAAGTTTTCTTCGACAACATCTGTCACAATCTTTTGCGCTTCTGTTAAGAGTTCTTCACTCGTCTTCATATATACGAATCCGCGTGAAATAATTTGTGGTCCGCTAAGAATTTTTCCTAGACGTCTTGAAATCGTCACAACGGCTACGAACACACCGTCTTCTGACAGAATCTTACGGTCTTTTAGAACGATATTTCCGATATCTCCAACACCGATTCCGTCTACTAAGACATTTCCTGCTGGAACTTGTCCAGTAACGCTCATGCGGCCATTTTCGATTTCCACGACATCTCCTTTACCAGGAATGAAGATGTTTTTATATGGAATTCCTAATTCGTTGGCAAGTTCTGCATGCGCTAAGAGGCTACGATACTCTCCTTGAACTGGGATGAAGAATGTTGGTTGAAGTAAGTTCATCATCAGTTTCAAGTCGTTTGGAGTTGCGTGACCACTTGATTTTTTGCTATTGGCCATTTCGAATACTTCAGCATCGGCACGGTAGATTAAATCTTTCGTACGTGCAATTTGTGTTTCCATTGCCACAGATGGAGTTGTCGCGATATACACTAAGTCGCCTTCGTGTAAGTTCACTTGACGGTGACGTCCAAGCGCCATCTTTTGCAAGGCTTTAATTGGCTCTCCGGCATTTCCAGTTTCAAGGATGACTAATTCATCATCGGCTAATTTCTTCATTTGATTGAAGTTCACGATTAGCTCTTTATCTGGAACTGTTAATTTATTCAAGCTTAATGCGATATTTACGATTTCTTCTAGTTCTGAACCTGTTAGGAAAATTTTACGTCCAGATTCATAGGCTGCATTTATGACTTGTTGAATACGTAAAATATTACTTGCAACGCAGGCAACGATAATACGGCCTTCTGCATTGAGGAATGTTTCCAACATTGTTTCAGCTACTTTACGGTCGCTCACGTTTTCAACAGTGCTTTCTGCATCACTTGAATCACTTAGAAGCGCCAATACATAGTCTTCACCGACATCGGCGATACGTCCAAAGTTTGTTTGATATTCCACTGCAGCACTTTGGTCGAACTTGAAGTCCCCAGTGTACACAATATTCCCTTCGCTTGTCTTAATTACAATCGCTAATGAATCTGGAATTGTGTGCGTTGTTTTAAAGAACTTCACGGTTGCTGTTGGAAAATCAATCTCTGTATTTTCTGTGACTTCATGATAGTCGTTAAATCCTTTAACGACGTTTGAAGACTCTACATAGTATTTTGCAAGAGCAATCGTTAATTTTGAACCAAATACCGGTGCATCAATATTTTGTAAGAAATATGGCAGCGCGCCTACTGCATCAGCATGTCCGTGTGTTAAGAACACCCCTGCGATACGATCTTTGTTTTCTTCTAAGTATGTGAAATCAGGAATGACAACATCAATCCCTAATAGTTCATCTTCTGGATAGACAAGACCGCAATCTAAAACGAAGATTTCTTCTTCCACTTCAACGGCATATAAACTTTTACCGTTTTCTCTCACACCACCAAGTGCGATGATTTTAATTGAACTCATGGTTTACCTCTCATTTTCTATTATTTAAATTGATTCCTTTGGGCAGATTCCACCACCCTATATACTCTATAAGAATATCATATTTGTCGTTTTTTTGCGAATATCAAAGAATCCATGAAGTGCTCTATTGATGTACTTTTTGAAGAAACAAAAAAGCCCCTGCTAAATGCAGAGGCTAGAATTGAAAGATTATTCTTTATCTTCTTTTGGTAATAATGCTTTGCGTGATAAGTTGATACGTCCTTGTCCGTCGATTTCGATAACTTTAACAGTCACTTTGTCGCCTAGAGCAAGTATATCTTCTACTTTACCAACGCGTTCGTGTGCTAATTCAGAAATGTGAACTAATCCATCTTTTCCTTTAGCGATTTCTACGAATGCACCGAATTTTTCGATACGGCGTACAGTTCCTTCGTACACTTGCCCTACTTCGATTTCACGTGTTAAATCTTCGATGATTTCTTTTGCACGTTGAATCATAGCAGCATCTGTAGAAGCGATTGATACGTGACCTTCTTGGTCGATATCGATTTTAACACCTGTTTCGTCGATGATAGAGTTGATTGTTTCACCACCACGTCCGATAACGACTTTAATCTTATCAGGGTGGATAGAAATCATTTCAATCTTAGGTGCATATGGGCTTAACTCTTTACGAGGTTCAGAAATATTTTATGTTAATTCTTCAAGAATTACAAAACGTGCTTTCTTAGCTTGAGTTAAAGCTTCACGTAAGATTTGTTCTGTAATCCCTTGAATCTTAATATCCATTTGAAGAGCTGTAATTCCGTCTTTAGTTCCGGCTACTTTAAAGTCCATGTCTCCTAAGTGGTCTTCTAACCCTTGGATATCTGTTAAGACTGTATAGTTTGTACCATCAGAAATTAATCCCATCGCAATACCCGCTACAGGTGCTTTAATTTGTACACCTGCTGCCATTAAGGCTAGTGTTCCCGCACAAATACTTGCTTGAGAAGATGAACCATTTGATTCTAATACTTCTGATACAAGACGAATTGTATAAGGG
>CAUQUY010000090.1:0-5433 GCA_963521405.1 uncultured Streptococcus sp. | reverse complement strand
GGAGAAGGCTTGAAAGGGATTATTCGTAAATTAACGAAAAATCGATTCATGTCAGTACTTGTTGGGATGTTTGTAACAACAATCATTCAAAGTTCATCAGCAACGACGGTAATGGTTGTTGGTTTCGTAAATGCTGGCTTAATGACATTAGCGCAAGCAGTAGGGGTTGTCTTTGGGGCAAACGTCGGAACGACGATTACTGGACAAATGGTTTCCTTCAACTTGTCACAATGGGCACCGATTGTCATTGCTGCTGGTTTAGTAGCCAACATGCTTACTAAAAATCCAAAAGTAAAAGAAGCTAGTGAAATCTTTATTGGATTCGGTATTTTATTTATTGGTATGAGCTCTTTAAGTTCTGCTTTACATCCGTTAAAAGAATTACCAGAGTTTACTAATTGGATTTTGCAATATGGTAGCAATCCATTTATTGGTGTCGGAATCGGTCTTTTAATGACCCTTGTCTTACAAAGTTCATCAGCAACAATTGGGGTATTAATCGCTCTTGCTAGTCAAGGTGTGCTTCCTATTACTACAGCGGTGTTTATCATCTTCGGTGATAACATCGGAACATGTACAACTGCTTTAATTAGTAGTTTAGGTACTTCTCGTCGTGGAAAACAAGTTGCTTTATTCCACTTAATGATTAATGTTATCGGTACAGTTTACTTTATGCTTTTCCTTCGCGGTATTCTTGTGAATGTTGTTGAATCTATTGATCCTGGTAATGTTGCTCGTCAGATTGCCAATGCACATACGATTTTCAATATCGTTAACGTAATTGTCCTATTCCCATTCACAAATCTTTTAGTGAAGTTGATTCAAATGATTATTCCTGATGGAGAAGACGAGGAAGAAAGCATTACGCGTTATCTTGATAAACGTATCTTGGTAACTCCAACAATCGCGTTAGAAAACACAATGTATGAATTCGCTGCGATGGCACAAGAAACAAGTAGTGCTTTAGAAAATGCGATTGGAGCTGCTCGTACGCGTGATAAGAAACTTGTGAAGAAAGCTCTTGAAAACGAGAAAAATATCAATGCGTACGAAAAAGCAATTGTGAAGTATTTAGTTGAAATTTCTCAACAAAGTGTATCTGCAAAAGACCAACAAACAATCGATGAATTGTTTAGTACAGCTAACGACATCGAGCGTATCGGGGATCACGCAGAAAACATTGCAGACTTCGCAAAATCAATTATCGAACGCGAAATCTTCCTAGACGAAGATACAGCTCACGAATTAGATGGCTTGTACGCACTTGTTCAAAAAGGATTCGCATTATCAATTGACGCCTTATCAACTGGTGATCAAGATAAAGTTCAACAAGCGATCCAAATCGAACGTGATATTGATAAACTCAAGATTGAAGTTCGCGATAAATACATGAAACGTATGAACAAAGGTATTGCTTCTGCTGAATCAGGTATTTTCGTAATGGACTTATTAAGTAACTTAGAACGTATCAGCGACCACTTCAGAAATATTTCTGAAACGGTGGAAAGCTTAAAACGTCCAGTTATTGTAACTGAATAATAGTGTTAATCCGTAGGCAATTTTGTCTACGGATTTTTTTATAAAAAGTAAGATATACCGTATACGGTATATTCCTTATACGGTATAATGTGTTTAGGAGGGATGTTTATGGGAGAAACATTTGAAATAAGTGAATCAAAATATGAGGATATTAAAGATCTTCCTTATGATAAATTGGTAAAAATATTAGCGGTACTAACCATCGTTGAAGAAGAAGGTCTCACGCCAGCCGTCTGGGAAAAATGGGGAGCAGGAAAGAATAAACGGGAGTATTTACGCTTTGAGGTTTCAAGAGACTATAAGGAGGGTGTACCGAATGGGACGATACCAGAAGAAATTATACACTATGTTAAATACTACGTATCCTAATTTTGTATCTGATTTTAATAAAGAATATTCGAAGCAAAAGATTGCATTGCAGCTTGTAGAGTTACGCCTTGAAACCGGTCTTTCTCAAAGTCGCTATGCCGAAGAGAATCAGCTGTTACAAAATAAAATTTCTGCAATAGAAAAAGGGAAAACGAATCCACGCTTATCAACTATTATCGAAATGGCCACGAAGAATGGATATAAGGTTGAACTGAAATTTACAAAGTAAGACACAGAATACTATTTGAGCTAGTCTACAGCAGACTAGCTTATTTTTGTGTCGCAGTTAGTACAAAGGTTTAAAAAACAGCTAGAGTATGATAGAATGAATCGAATTCAAAAACAAAGGAGAACGAAATGTTAAAAGTACAAAATGTAAGTCTATTATTTTCAGACCGTAAATTATTTGACGATGTAAACATCACTTTTACACCAGGTAACTGTTATGGGGTTATTGGTGCGAATGGTGCCGGAAAATCAACATTCCTAAAAATCTTATCTGGGGAATTACAACCAACAACAGGTGAAGTTATCTTAGATCCGCATGAACGTTTAACAGTCTTAAAACAAGACCACTTCGCATTCGAAGATGAACGTGTCATTGATTCAGTAATCATGGGACATAAACACTTATATGACATCATGAAAGAGAAAGACGCTATCTACATGAAAGAAGATTTCTCTGATGAAGATGGTATCCGTGCTGCTGAACTTGAAGGGGAGTTTGCTGAATTAAACGGTTGGGAAGCTGAAAGTGATGCTTCACAATTACTACAAGGATTAGGTATCACTGAAAATCAACACTACAAACTAATGAGCGAATTAGTCGAAGCGGACAAGGTTAAAGTGTTACTTGCACAAGCATTATTCGGTAAACCAGACGTTCTATTATTAGACGAACCAACAAACGGTTTGGATGCAAAATCAATCGCGTGGTTAGAAGAGTTCTTAATCAATTTTGATAATACAGTTATTGTTGTATCCCATGACCGTCACTTCTTAAACAAAGTATGTACGCATATGGCGGACGTTGATTTTGGTAAAATTAAATTATTCGTTGGTAACTATGATTTCTGGTTACATTCAAGCCAATTAGCTGCGAAATTATTAGCAGACCAAAACGCGAAAAAAGAAGAGAAAATCAAAGAGTTACAAGAGTTTATCGCTCGTTTCTCTGCGAACGCTTCTAAATCAAAACAAGCGACTTCTCGTAAGAAGATGTTGGATAAAATTACATTGGACGATATTCAACCTTCAAGCCGTAAATATCCATTCGTTGGCTTTACACCAGCGCGTGAGATTGGTAATGACTTATTATTAGTCGAAGGGTTATCAAAAACAATTGATGGCGAAGTGATTTTCGAAAACGTAAGCTTCCAATTATCAAAAGACGATAAAGTAGCGTTCTTAAGCCGTTCAGATATTGCAATCACAACATTATTCAAGATCTTAATGGGCGAAATGGAAGCAGACAGTGGTACATTCAAATGGGGTGTTACAACTAGTCAAGCGTACTTACCAAAAGATATGACAGACGAATTCTCCAACGAGAACTTAAATATCTTAGAATGGTTACGTCAATACGCACCTGTAGAAGAACAAGATAACACATTCTTACGTAGCTTCTTAGGTCGTATGTTATTCTCTGGAGACGATGTTATGAAACAAGTAACGGTTCTTTCAGGGGGAGAAAAAGTGCGTTGTATGTTATCTAAATTAATGCTTTCTAAAGCAAACGTGTTAATCTTAGACGACCCAACAAACCACTTAGACTTAGAATCAATCACTGCATTGAATGATGGCTTAATCGCCTTCAAGGGTTCATTACTTTTCTCAAGTCATGACCACGAGTTCATTCAAACAACAGCGAACCGCATTATCGAAATCGGACCAAAAGGCATTGTGGACCGTCTTGGCTCTACTTATGATGAGTTCCTTGAAGATGAGGCTGTTCAAGCACGTGTAGATGCGTTATATAATTAATAAATTATTAGACCAGAAGAGTTAAAGTCTTCTGGTCTTTTTGCTGTATTTAGTGTAGGATAAGGTTATTAGAGGAGGTATTCAAATGACAAAAATTTATTTTGCAAGTCCATTATTTTCAGAAATGGAATTAGCCTTTAACAAAGTACTCGTTGAAAAAATTCGCAACCAGTTCCCAGGGGTAGAGGTGTACTTACCACAAGAACAAATGGCGATTAATGATAAGAGCTCGTATGCGGACTCAACAATGATTGCCCAATATGACACAGATGCCTTATTAGAATCAGACTTAATGATCGCAGTATTAGACGGTGCAACTATCGATGTTGGTGTAGCTAGTGAAATCGGGGTAGCGTATCACGCAGATATGCCAATCCTTGGGTTATACACAGATAGCCGTCAACAAGGGGCAGATAATCCTCAAAAATTAGAGGCTTTACAAGAAGTAGCAGAGTCACAATTTAGCTATGTAAACCTTTATACAGCGGGCCTTGTGAAGCTTCGCGGAGAGATTGTTTCTAGTAGCGATGAGCTCCTTGAAGCGCTAAAAGCCTATCTTAAGGAATCATAAAATTGTAAACTTTTGTTACAGTTCTGTAATATAACTGATACTTTCTCAATATGTTTCTCATGTAAAATGTGAGGTAAGTTGGAGAAAGTGTGGTGAAAATCACTTTTGAAAAAGATTAAACATATTGTTCTGACTTTAATGGCTTTTATCTTAGTCTTTGGACCGTTAGCACCTTCAGTATTTGCGGAGGAAACGGATATCCAAAAACTAGAAGCACAATTAACTTCAGAATTACAAAAAGTGAATACGAAATATCAAGAAATTGAAAGTTTAAACCAACAAATCGATTCTCTTAATAAAGAGAAAGAAACACTTGCTGAAAAGATTACGACTCAAGAAACAAAAGTGGAAGAACGTAAACAAGTCGAATCTAAACGATTGCAACAAATCCAAGTTTCTGACTTTGTTTCTTATAGTATTTTACATTTATTAAATTCAGAAAGTATTTCAGATTTCTTAAATCGATTATATGTGTTTCAACAATTATTCCAATCAGATGAAGAAGTGTTGAAGAACTTATCCGAGCAAGTAGCTGAATTATCTCGCTTACAAAAACAAGCAGAACAAGCGTCAACTGACTTAGTCGCTAAAAAAGAACAACTTACTGCTGAGAGTCAAGCGTTCGAAGGTTCAGTAAATGATTTGAAAAAATTAATTGCTGATAACAAAGAAGCTCTTGCAAAAGTACAAGAACAAAAGAAAGAATCATCTGCAGTGGTTGCCTCAGCTATTACAGCAGTAGCGCAATTAACTACAGACAAACCAGCAGTAGCCTCATCTACGCAGCAAACACCAACTACTCAAGCTGCAACAGCTGAACCAGCTACAACAGTTGCTCAAACACAAGCATCTGCTACTTCAGAAACACCAACAACGCAAGCAGCTGCATCAAGCAATCAATCTGGTGGAAGAACATTAAACGTTCAAGCGACTGGATATTCTTATAATGAACCAGGATTAAGTCCTTATAC
>CAUQUY010000089.1:0-5448 GCA_963521405.1 uncultured Streptococcus sp. | reverse complement strand
CTGTATACGCTCGTGTGTCTCCAGAGCATAAAGTTCGTATCGTAAAAGCTTGGCAAAAGAATGGTAAAGTTGTTTCGATGACAGGGGATGGAGTTAACGATGCTCCTTCACTTAAACAAGCTGATATCGGTGTCGGTATGGGGATTACAGGTACTGAGGTTTCTAAAGGAGCTTCAGATATGGTACTTGCCGATGACAACTTCGAAACAATCGTCGTAGCCGTTGAAGAAGGACGTAAAGTATTCGCGAATATCCAAAAAGCTGTTCAATACTTACTGTCTGCAAACTTCGGTGAAGTAATGACAATGTTCGTTGCGACAATGGCTGGTTGGTCAATTCTAGAACCAATCCATATCTTATGGATCAACTTAGTAACAGACGTATTCCCAGCGATTGCTTTAGGTCTTGAAGAAGCTGAAGCGGATATCATGAATCACCCACCACGCGGTAAGAGCTCGAACTTCTTATCAAACGGTGTGTTACCAAGTATCTTCTACCAAGGTTTCTTCGAAGGTGGAATTACATTATTTGTATTCTGGTATGCAACTCATATTGCTAATTGGGGGAACCCAGTTGGGGAAACAATGGCGTTTGCAACATTAGGTTTAATCCAATTGTTCCACGCATTCAACGTGAAGTCAGTGTACAAATCACTTGGCACAGTTGGCGCGTTCAAGAACAAGTTGTTCAACTACGCAATCCTATTATCAGCAGTAATGCTTTTAAGCGTAATGGTGATTCCAGGATTAACAACTGTATTTGATGTAGCAATTCTTACAGCTGAACAATGGTTGTTCGTAGTTGGTGCAGCATTCTCAATCGTTCCAATCGTAGAAATTGCAAAAGCAATTATGCGCGCAATGGGTATGGATAAAGACTAATTTAATAAGTATAACGAAGAAAGGTTCACCTTGTGTGAGCCTTTTTTTCGTATGTATTAATAGAAGTAGGGAGTCTAGCTTTTATTCATCTTTGTATTTTGCTAAAATATTCTAAGTAGATTGGAGTGTGGGAATATGGTCATTACAAAAATTGAGGCTCAAAAGAAAAAAGGCCGCTACAATATTTATTTGAATGATGCTTTTGCGTTTGGTGTCGACGAGGCAACGGTTGTAAAGTATGCCTTGTTTAAAGGGACAGAACTGACAAAAGAACAAATCGAAGAAATCCAACATGATGATTGTATTCAACAAGCCTATCAAAAGGCACTACACTTTCTGAACTTTAAGCTTCGTTCTACGAAGGAAGTTTATGAAAAATTAGAAAAATTAGAATTTGACGAAGATATTATTAATGAAGTGCTTGGAAAATTACATGAACAGAACTTTATTAATGATACCTTTTATGCAGAAAGCTATCTCAATCAGGCAAAGTTTGTGACGTTTAAAGGACCCAAGTCTGTTATCTTTGATTTACAGAAGAAAGGCATTAACGATAAAGTCATTCAAACAGTACTTGAAGGATATACGTTGAGAGAGCAACTTGAAAATGCGATTCAAATTGCGCAGTCCTATTTGAAAGGGCAAAAACGCGTCACACCAAAAGTGGCTAAGCAAAAAGTAAAAGTGTTTGTGATGCAAAAAGGGTATTCGAAGGAAATCGCAGAAGAGGTTGTTCCGTTTCTATCGTTTGAAGCGCAAAGCGAGATGGAAGCTGAATTAGCGGTGAAGGAGATTGCAACGATTTACCGACGCATCGCCAAAAAATATGAAGAGAATGAATCGGCGCTCTGGTATCAAATCAAAGGGAAGTTGTATCAAAAAGGATTTACTTCTAGTGTGATTGAACAGGCCATTGCGCAGTTTGAAATGGAGAAGGAAGAATGGATTTAGCCGATATTGGCGTAAAAATGTGGGACGAAAAGAAAATTAAACGTTTCAGAAAGGCGTTGCTCGATTGGTACGATAAAGAAAAACGAGACTTGCCTTGGAGAAGAACAAGTGATCCGTACGCTATTTGGGTGAGCGAGATTATGCTCCAACAAACTAGAGTGGATACAGTCATTCCATATTACGAGCGTTTCTTAGCGACGTTCCCAACGGTAAAAGATTTGGCAGAAGCTCCTGAAGAAGTATTATTGAAATGCTGGGAAGGTCTTGGTTACTACTCACGTGTTCGCAATATGCAAAAAGCAGCGATTCAAGTGATGGAAGAGTTCGGTGGTGTATTTCCCAATACCTATGAAGGGATTCTCTCATTAAAAGGAATCGGACCATATACTGCAGGAGCAATCGCGAGTATCGCTTTTGGATTGCCAGAGCCTGCCGTGGATGGCAACTTGATGCGTGTGATTAGCCGATTGTTTGAAGTGAATTTAGATATTGGGAACCCAAGTAATCGTTGGGCGTTTCAAGAAATTGCAGAGATTTTAATTGATCCCGAACGTCCAGGAGATTTTAATCAGGCTCTGATGGATTTAGGTTCAGATATTGAGTCACCAGTCAATCCACGTCCGGAAGAAAGCCCAGTGAAGGAATTTAGTGCAGCGTATCAAAATGGGACGATGCATATTTATCCGATTAAGAAACCAAAGAAAAAACCAACGCCGATGAAATGGCGCGCGTTTATTATTCAGGATGACAAGGGGCGCTTCTTGGTAGAGAAGAATACGCAAGCAGACCTGCTAAGTGGATTTTGGCATTTCCCATTAATTCGTGATTTTAGTACGGTGGGAGAATCGATTGATTTATTTGAAGGAGTTGCCGAAGAAAATTCGACTTACGAAATTAACCAGAACATCCCTTTGGAAGTTCAATTCGAGAGTTTATATAAAATGAAGCTTCAACCAACTCGCATTTTACCGAAAACCGTAAAACATATTTTCAGTCACCAACGTTGGGATATTGAATTGCAATGTGCAACGGCTTCGGGAGCGCTAGAGCAGCATGCAACGCGTACGCTACAATGGGTCACAAAAGAAGAAATGGCACAGCTGCCACAGTCTAGAGTGCAAGGAAAGATGTGTGAGTTACTCGCTTCTCAAGAGCTTTTATAAGAATAGGCGCCGTAAATCTGATTTTTGTTCACAGAATGGTAGAAATATGCTATACTACTAGTGATTTGAAATAACTAAGAGTTTACTCTTAAATAGATATAGAAAGTTGGATATAGTGGTGCAGAATCCCAGAGAAGGAGAATTCATCACTGTCAAGAGTTATAAACATGATGGTAGTCTTCATCGCACTTGGCGCGACAGCATGATTTTGAAGACAAGCGACCAAGCAATTATCGCTTGTAACGATCATACTCTTGTGACTGAGTCCGACGGTAGAAGATGGTTGACGAGAGAGCCAGCGTTATTGTATTACCATAAACATTATTGGTTCAATGTCGTAACGATGATTCGTCAAAAAGGAATTTCTTACTATTGTAATTTGGCTTCACCTTATGTATTAGATGCAGAAGCGTTGAAGTATATTGATTACGACTTAGATATTAAGATTTTCCCGGATGGCGAAAAGAGATTGCTAGATGTCGATGAATATGAATTGCATCGCCGTCAAATGCACTATTCAAAAGAGATTGATCAAATCTTGAAGGCAAACGTTGAGATTCTTGTGGATTGGATCAATAACAAAAAAGGGCCGTTCTCGCCTGAATATGTCGATTTATGGTATGAAAGATATATTCAATTAACCTATCGTAAATCATAACTCATGATAGCTGAGTTGAAAGAGCAAGTAGCTAAGGCTGCTTGCTTTTTTGCTTTGCGGAAAAATTAAAAAATCTTCTATGATTGTACAGAAGCATTTGGTAGAATAGAGCTAGAACTAAGGAGGGATTCCCATGTCAAAAATCAATGAGTTACAATTAAGTTCAGATATTCGAGGCATAGCTATTGGAACAGAAGAGTTTGATGCAACGTTAACGGTTGAAGAGAGTCGTTTAATCGCGAGTGCTTTTGTGAAATGGCTACAGAAACGTTATCCATCTAAAAAGATTACGGAATTAGTCGTTGGAATTGGGCGCGATAGTCGTATTAGTGGCCCGGACTTAACGAGAGAATTTATTCAAGTGTTGTCAGCTTTTGACGTTCGCGTGATTGATTTTGAAATGGCGACAACCCCAAGTATGTTTATGGCAACGCAATTCGAAGAATTTAATTGTGACGCAACCGTGATGTTCACAGCCAGCCATTTACCTTTCTATTATAATGGCTTGAAATTCTTCACACGTGAGGGTGGATTAGAAGCAAGTGATATTCGTGACATCGTTGCTTTAGTAGACGAAAAAGAAGAGCTCCCACAAGAGCCTGTTTCTACTATAGAAGTAAAAAGCATTTTTGAACGATACAGCAATCACTTAGTCGAGTTGATTCGTAAAGGTAGCGGGAGCGAGAAAGAAAAACCGCTCGAAGGTCTTCATATTATTGTAGACGCTGGAAACGGTGCAGGTGGATTCTATGCGGAAAAGGTACTTGAAGTATTAGGAGCTAACACGGAAGGTTCTCAGTTCTTAGAACCAGATGGCACATTCCCAAATCATATTCCGAATCCAGATAATAAAGAAGCGATGGAAAGTATTAAGAATCAGGTGCTTGCGGTCGGTGCGGATTATGGTGTGATTTTTGACACCGATGTGGATAGAGCTGCAGTCGTTACAGGAGATGGAGAGTTGCTTAATAGAAATAATCTGATTGCAGTGCTTAGTGTAATTGCCATTAGTGAACACCCTGGAACTACAATTGTGACGAACTCACCTACAACTGAACACTTGAAGAGATTTATTACAGAACTAGGCGGCCATCAATATCGTTATATTTCTGGGTACCGTAATGTTATCAATAAAGCTATCGAGTTAAATAAAGCTGGTACGGATTGTCAATTAGCGATTGAGACTAGTGGACATGCAGCCCTTAAGGAAAATTACTTCCTAGATGATGGCGCGTATGTAGTGGCGAAGATTTTAATGCTTCTTCCAAGATTGCTTGAACGCGGAGAAACATTGGATTATTTAATCAAACAATTAGTACAACCAAAAGAAGTTGTTGAAGTTCGCTTTAAGATTGAAACAGAAGATTTCAAAACTTATGGCAATGAAGTTATTAAAGAATTTCCGCAGTGGATTCCACAAGACTGGGTCGTAAATCCAGAAAACGAAGAGGGAGTTCGGATAGATTTCAAAGGTGAGTACGGAGATGGATGGTTATTATTACGCATGAGTTTACATGAACCATTGCTCGTTCTTCAAATTGAAAATGATTTGGTAGGGTATCAAACAAAAATTCTTGAGACAATTCATCAAATCATGAACCGTTATCCAAAAATCAATCAAAATAAGCTCGAAGCTTTACTAAAATAAAAAACTAAAAAAGATACAGTTTGCAGATTCTGTGAACTGTATTATTTTTTTTAGAATTCTACGTCTTTTCAGTTGCAAACCTTCTTTGGTTGTGATAAATTAATATCACTGTTGAGCGAACGTTCGCTTATAAAACAGTTTCAAAAA
>CAUQUY010000088.1:0-5528 GCA_963521405.1 uncultured Streptococcus sp. | reverse complement strand
CAATAGCAGCTTCTGCTTTCACTTTAAAGTCACTTGCAGTAAAAGGTTCATCCCACTCACAAATATCGAGCAAGTGGTGAGGAACGCCTTCTTTTTCTTCCTCAGTAACTTTTGCTGTCCCAATATCAAGACCTTTATACACTTGAAGCGAGTCTCCATTAATGATTTCGCCATTAAAGTGTTTTGCAAGTTCGATACTGAGAGCTGTTTTTCCTACCGCGGTTGGCCCCACGATAATCATAATTTTTGGTAGCTTATCGCTCATAGTTCTCCTTTAATTGTAACGCCTTTTGCGGATAGTCCGTAAAAATAGCTTCAATCTGTAGTTCAAAGCAACGGTTAATGTCTTTATCTTCATTCACGGTCCATACACGTAAAGGCAACTGATTCGTATTCCATTCAAGCGTCCAATCAAGCAACTTCAAATCAGGATGGTATGCTTCTTTTTCAAGCATCGCGTCCCCTTTATTTGCCCACTCCTCTGACTCAAAGAGAAGTCCAATTTCTTGAGTTGGGTTTAATTTTTTGAGCTCAACTAATGTATATGGGTTAAAGCTAGAATAGACAATTGCAAATGGCCAAGTCTCAGTACTTTGAAGGGCAAGACATTTCTCAACGAGTCCCTCATATTGAATAATATCTGTTTTTAACTCGATATTTAATTGACCATCGAAACCTAACTCTTTTAATAAGTGAAGCACTTCTTCTAGCGTTGGAATTTTCTCACCAGCAAATGTAGCATTAAACCAACTTCCTGCGTCCAACTCTTTAATTTCTGCTAGTGTTAAGGTTCTGATTTCTCCAGTTCCGTTGGTTGTACGATCGACTGTCTCATCATGAATCACGACTAAGTGCCCATCCTTTGTTAAATGGACATCGAGTTCAATCCCCTCACTTCCAACACGCACTGCTTCTCTAAATGAAGCAAGTGTGTTTTCTGGATGTGTCCCTTTACTTCCTCTATGTGCAAAGATTTTTGTCATTTCCGTTCACCTTCTGCTCGTGTATCATTTTCCTGTTTAATCGCGTTTGAAATTTGTAATAGTTCTTTTGCGTTTTCAAGTGTTAATGCGGTAATCGTTGTACCTGAAAGCATACGCGCGATTTCTTCTGTACGTTCTTTTTGGTCCATCACTTTTAGAATCGTATGCGTACGTTCGCCTTCTTCTACTTTTTCAATATGAATATGCGTATCCGCCATGCTCGCCACTTGTGGTAAATGCGTAATACTCAACACTTGAGCGTATTCTGAAATATAGTGCATCTTCGAAGCAATCGCCTGAGCCACACGTCCGCTAACTCCTGTATCCACTTCGTCAAATATAATTGTTCCAACGAGTTGTTCTTTTGTGAAGATGGACTTCATCGCTAATGTAATACGCGACAACTCCCCCCCAGAAACAATCTTGCTTAGAGGCTTCAATGGTTCTCCTTTATTCGTTGAAATATAAAACTCAACGATGTCAATCCCTGTTTCGAGTAAGGCTTCCGAAGTCTTAAATTGGATGGCAAATTGCGCATTCTCCATATAAAGTCCGTGCAATTCGCTCACAATATCTGCTTCTAAACGTTTCGCCACTTCACGACGAATACTTGAAATCTTCTCTGCAATCGAAAAGGCTTCAAGAGTAGCATGCTTCAACACTTTTTCTGTTTCAGCAATCAATGCTTCTTTATTTTCAATCTTATTCAAAGCATCTCTTGCTTTATCTTGGAAGGCTAGAATTTCTTCTGCATCATCCCCATATTTACGTTTTAATTGATAGTAAACATCGAGACGTTCTTCGATAAACGCCAGACGTTCTTCATCAAATTCAGCATTCTCAATTTCATGACGAATCGCACTTGCGGCATCTTGTAATTGATAGTAAGCCTCACTCATTTGCGTAGAAAGCGTCTTGAAGCTTGTTGAAATCGACTCTAGGCTTTCCACTTCACGTGTCGCTTCTCCGATGGCATCGATGCTTGAATATTCTTCCCCTTCAAGAGCAGCAAGAGCTGTTTGAAGTGCCGTTTGGATTTTTTGGAAATGAGTGAAGTATTCTTTTTCTTCACTTAATTGTTCTTCCTCACCCACATAAATATTGGCTTCTTCGATTTCTTGCAATTGAAATTTCAACATATCTACGCGTTGTGCGTCTTCTTTTTCTGCCGTTTGCAAGGCTCTAAGCTCTTGTTTTGCAGCTACGACTCTTGCGTATGCTTCGTCATATTCAGCGATTAAATCGCCCATTTGATGATGTGCAAACTCATCTAATAGCCCTAAGTGTTTCTCTTCGTTTAATAAGAGAAAATGCTCATTTTGTCCATGAATATCGATTAAATAAGGTCCGATTTGTTTAAGGAGCGCAACAGTCGCTAACTGTCCATTAATACGGCAGTTTGATTTCCCGTTTTGCAATAATTCACGTTGAATCATTAATTCATCTTCAACAACTTCAACCCCGAATTCTTGCAGCTTTTCAACAACAGCTGAATCCTCAATTCGGAATACCCCTTGAATCAAGGACTTTTCTTCACCATAACGAATCATTTCAAGTGATGCACGTTCTCCAATCAATAGGCCCACCGCATCAATAATAATCGATTTACCAGCACCCGTTTCCCCAGTTAATACCGTCATTCCTTTTTCAAACGTACACTGAACTTCTTCGATAATGGCAAAATTCTTAATATAAATCTCTTGAATCAAGTTCGTCACCCTTTACTTTTTTAATCGTTGCGCTTCTTTAACCGTCTCACGCGCGAGTTCTTCAAACGAATGAACCTCACTAGGAGCCGTATTTTTTAAATGCGCTAAAAATTCAATATTCCCACTTCCACCAGTAATTGGTGAATACGTTACTTTCTCGACAGTGAATCCAATTTGTTCACTAAAGCTTAAAATATCTACTAATACATCTTCATGTACTTTTGGATCGCTGACAATTCCTTTTTTCCCGATGCGTTCACGACCTGCTTCAAATTGCGGTTTAATCAATACGAGCACGTCTCCGCCTTCTTTTAGAATTGGTTTTAATGGCGGTAAAATAAGTTTCAACGAGATAAACGATACGTCAATTGAAGCCACATCTGGTTGCCCTTTAGTGAAATCATCTGGAGTGGCGAAACGAAAATTCATACGCTCCATAACAACGACACGTTCATCTTGGCGAAGTTTATAATCTAATTGGTTATACCCCACATCGAGTGCATAACTTTGTTTGGCACCATTTTGTAAGGCCGCATCTGTAAAGCCACCAGTCGAAGCACCGATATCAAGTAAAATCTTTCCATCGACACTGACATCAAATTCTTTTAAGGCTTTTTCTAATTTCAAACCGCCACGAGAGACATATTTTAACGGTTCCCCTTTAATCATCAATGAACTCGTTACAGGAATTTTTTCCCCTGGTTTATCGTATCGGTTATGATTCACCGCATCCACAATCTGTCCAGCCATGACAAGTCGTTTTGCTTTTTCTCTGGAATCTGTCAATCCTTGTCGGACGACTAAAATATCCACACGTTCTTTTTCCATTTGTTACTCCTATATTTCTAAATACGTTAAAAATTCAACGAGTAGCGCCTTTGTTTGTTGATTTTCTGGCGTAAATGCTACTTCTTCCAAAGCACGTTTACAAGACGAAATTTCGTTTGATAAGGCTTCTTTTGCGCCTTCTACTCCTAAGAGACTCGGATACGTATTTTTACTTAGTTCTGAATCCTTACCTGTTTCTTTCCCAGTTTGCTCACTTGTCCAGCAAACATCTTGCAAGTCATTTTGAATTTGGAACGCTAGACCAAAGTGAGTCGCATAAGAAACAAAAGCTTCTTTCATCATCGCATCATCGATAAACAGATTTCCAAGACGTACAGCAGCTAGTAATAACTCTCCTGTTTTCTCACGATGGATTTCTTTCATTTGTTCCAAAGTAATCGTCATTTTTTCACTAGCAATATCTTTCATTTGGCCTGAAATCATGCCGCTCATACCTGAAGCACTCGACAAAATCTTTACGGCTTCTACTAATTGATGAGCTTGTAAGTTAGCATTTGCTGCCACTTCGAAGGCTAAAGTGAGTAATGCATCCCCTGCTAAAATCGCAGTGGCTTCATCAAAAGCCTTATGCACGGTTGGACGACCACGACGCAGGTCATCATCATCCATTCCTGGTAAGTCATCATGAATGAGTGAATACGTATGAATCATCTCTAAGGCACAAGCCAAGTCTAACGCTGCTTCATTTGACGAAGTCCCAGCAGAACCAACTACAAGTGTCAAGAGTGGTCTAATGCGTTTTCCACCGGATTGAACAGCGTATAGCATTGCTTCTTTCAACCTTGCATCTGAAGGTCTTTTTTCAATCAGCTGCGTTAAGTGAAGTGCTACGTCTTGTTGAAGTTGTTGAATAACATCCTTCACCATAAGATTATGCCTCTTTTCCTTCTGCATTCACTGTAATCATTGCACGAACAGTTTTTTCGGCTTTTGTCAATGTTTCATTACAAAATTGGCTTAATTCCATTCCTTCTTTAAATTTATCAAGCGCTTCGTCTAAAGGAACATTTCCGCTTTCTAATTGGCGCACGATTTGTTCTAAGGCACCCATTGCTTCTTCGAATTTCATTTCTTTTTTAGCCATTATAAACTCTCCTTATTTTTTGCTGTGACAGTAGCATTCACTAAACCATCACTGAGTCTGATTTCAATTGGTTGTTTTTCCTCAATTTGGTCAACGGATTTCACGATATCGCCGTCTTTAAATACGATACCGTAACCACGTGTCATAATCTTTAATGGACTGAGTAAATCTAATTTCTTCACTAATTGTTGGAATCTGATTTGCTTATCTTGCAAGTAATTTTGATTGCTATCAACTAATTGCTTATGCAACCATTCGAGTTTTTGCTTTTGTTGAATTAATAATTGTTCTGGCGAAACTAATTGCAGACGGTGAGTAAATTGCATCGACTGTTGTTTTGCCAAGTGAAGTCTTTGTTGCATGCCTTGCATTAGTTTTAATCGCAGTTGATCGACTTGTTGTGCATAGACTTCATACATCCGCTCTGGTTTTACGAAAATACCCGACTTTTCTAGTTTACTTAATAACTCTTTACGAGTATTCAACTGGTTCAGCATCGTCGTTTGCAAGCGACTCGTTAAGTTTCCAAGTGTTAAATGGATGTCATTTAAGACCGGCGTTGCAAGTTCTGCTGCGGCAGTCGGTGTAGCCGCGCGTTGGTCTGCAGCAAAATCTGTTAAGGTTGTATCTGTCTCATGCCCTACACTCGAAATGATTGGTAGTGAGAATGAAGCGACACGTCTAACAACCGGTTCCTCGTTAAAGGCCCATAAGTCTTCGATGGAACCTCCACCACGACCAATGATAACCACATCGGCATCCGACTGTTCGACTAAGTCTAAGTTTTTAAGAATACTTGGAACAGCGTGTACTCCTTGCACCACGGTTGGATATAACACAAGTTGCGCGATTGGAAAACGACGTGCAACCGTTGTTTGAATATCTCGAATAACGGCACCTGTA
>CAUQUY010000087.1:0-5615 GCA_963521405.1 uncultured Streptococcus sp. | reverse complement strand
AAAAATCCCAGCATAAATAAAAAGACGAGTTCATAAGAACTCGTCATACACTTTATTTATTTTCCTGTCTACTTGACAGGGTGCACTTCACTGTAGCATATATGTTACTTTTTGCTTTTTTACTTAAGATTTTTGCACTAAAAAAACGCTATTCAAATAATGAATAACGTCTTTTAAAATTATATAATATTAGTTTTAAAAAGGAGCTGATAATGTACCACTGTTAAAAACTAAACTTTAATTTCTCAGTTTTAACACTTTTCTTCTACTTATCCAAACTAGCTCTGATTATTTGTCATCTTATAATTTATATGAATACCGGTGTTTTCTATATACTAATTGTACAATTGAAGGAATTATTCTTATTTTCTATAGAAAAATTATTTTTAATTTTTTGAAGCTATTTTGTACCTACTAATCTGTATTCCCCCATATATAGTATGTCCACCGTACAAAAATCAAAATTTTTTCTTGAGTCGTATTCATACAAAAAAGGAATTAAGCAACATCAGTCACTTAACCCCTTCTAACAAAGCGTCGTTTTAATCTAAAGCTTTGATAAACTCTTGTGCTACGCGCGTTACACTTTCGTATCCTTCAGTTGCAACTTTAGCTGAAAGCGCACTACCGATACCTACCGCGCAGGCTCCAGCTTCTTTCCACTCTTTTACGTTTGAAGCTGAAACACCACCAGAAGGCATTAAATTCACTTCCGGAATTGGTCCGTGGATGGCTTGGATGAATCCTTTACCAATCGTTCCACCAGGGAATAGTTTTACGATTTTAGCACCAGCAGCAGTCGCGTTGACCACTTCTGTCACTGTTCCGCATCCTGGAGAATATTCAATGTCATTTTCCACTGCGTATTTTGCAATCTCTGGTGAAAAATGTGGACTCACTAAGAATTTTGCACCAGCAGCTTTTGCTAAAGCAGCATGATCTAAATTCATTACCGTTCCAGCGCCAACGATAACTTTGTTGTCATCTTTGAATTCTTCAATCAATTCCTTGATCACTTCATCTGCTTTTGGTGTTGAAAATGTAATTTCAATGTTATAAATGCCACCTTTAATCGCGTAACGTGCAATATTTTTGGCATCTTCTTTATCCTTCCCGCGAATAACCGCAAAGAAGTAGTTTTCCTTTAATTGTTCAACTAACATACTTGATTCGCCTCCAAAAATGTGTATGTTTCTTCTAAATCTCTGAATAAACCTAAACATTGATTATGCTCGAGTTTTAATTGTTGCCGATATAAGAGTTCACTAACTAGACAAACATCTATACCTGCTGTCACTGCAGCAGTTGCACCAACTATTGTATCTTCAAAAGCAATCGCATCTTTTGAATTAGTGTCAAAACAGTTTAGTGCCGCTAAATAGATATCAGGTGCTGGTTTGAGTTTTTGTACTTGATCTGCACATACGATTGCATCAAAAACGTCACAAGCATCATTTTTAGAAAGTAACTCATTTATTCTCTTTTTAGTTGATGAAGAAGCTAAAATCACTTTAAAACCTTTATCTTTTAAAATTTCAGCAAGCTCTTTAGCAAACTTTCCTAACTTAATTTCACTATTATTTAATTTTTCCTGATAATATTGTTCACGAACAACACGAATTTTTTTTGCTAACTCTGAATCATTTAACAAACTAATAATTTTTGCATCATTAGCCGCTGAACTTTGTCCCGTTAAAGACTCAACAAATCCTTCTGGGACTATAACTCCGTATTCTTTAAAGCCTTGTTTCCATCCTTCAGCATAAATACGCTCAGAATCCACAAATAGACCATCCATATCAAAAATTGCGACTTGCTTAGGCATAAAAATACCCCCTAAAAGTCGTCTTCGTCTGCTTCTTCAACGACAGATTTTTTCCATACATAATCATCAGAGATTGTATAGTTTTTCAATTCATTCACTGCAGCTTCTAAGTCGCTACCAAGGAGTTGTTGGTTAATCCCTTCAAGAACCATTGGTAAGCTTGCTCCAGCAATTAAGCGTACATTTTCAGCACGTTTTTCATCTAATTTATTTACAGAAAGCACTGATTGGTTGTATGGAGAAGCACTTAATAAATCCGCAATAATTAGTACTGATTCATTTTCGTCAAAACCTGCTAATGTAGCATAGATTTTTTCTCCAAATGCTTCTACAGATTCACCTGAGTGCAATCCGATTGTTGTGATTCCTTTGACTTCACCAAAAATCACTTCTGCTGCATCTTTAAATCCAGCAGCTAATTCACCATGCGTTACAATTAAAATTTGCATTATCGTTCCTCCAATATGGTTTCGATTTTTTGACGTTGACGAATTAAAAGTTCGTCATCTATCTTCTCTGAAAGAATAACATTACCTAAAGAATCTAGATCCGGATGGATTTTGAAACTCTTTTGGTTAGAATCTTCCGTCACTGTTAAGGTAGTGTTTGCTCCAACGCTATCTAATTCATAAATTTTTGATTGAGCCTTGACACTATTTCTTAATGCAACAAAACCGATTCCATTCGTGCAACCACCATCAACAACGGCAAAAGCTACTCGTTTATTCTTTTTGTATTTTTCAAGTAAACTCAACACTTCAATAATTGATGAAGTGTTTCTCACTTGCGTCTTGCTGCTAGGTCTACCTTTGACAATTCCATTAAACACATAGAAGAAAGCTAGCGCAAAAACAGTCAGAACTGTTGTGAGTAATGTTCCTTCGAACACTCGCATTAGGAAAAAGAAAATTCCTAAGCCAATACATAAACTAGCAACACTTTCAAAAGCAATTCGAGTCAACGTATTTCGTTTATTCTTTTCAGTATCCGTGAAAGAATAATCGCCAAATGAAACAATTGGCGTATCGAAATACGTAGTGATAATTTTATCCGCCTTAGAAACATCCCCAATATAAATATTGTGATATTTTCTTTTCTTCTCCTCAATTTCGATGACGTTGATATCATCTCGGATGTTCAAGACATCTGAGAGAAACGTTTGAATAAATTTATCCTTTTGTTTGTCAGTATTTCTCTTTTTCAAGAGAAATACATAACGAACAATCCAATCGTTCATTTGGCGATTACTTTCCATGATTCTACCTCTTATAAACTAAATTTTTTAAGCACATCATCTAATGATGTCTTGCCTGCTGAAGGAGTAGCTTGGAAATAAATATCTTTAACTCCATAATTGTCGCGAAGATCTTTTAAAGTTTCAGCATCTGCTTTATTTAAATGCACAGATTTTGTTACTAACACATCTTCATCATTTTTCTTAGCAATACCACCAATATTTAATTCCTCTACTGGAACTCCATGTTTTACAAGGTTTGCAATTGTTCCTACTGTTTTCGCAATTAAAATACAGCTATAGTCTTTGAATTTGTATTCATCCCAATAGAATTTTGCTTTTTCTTCAGAAATCACAATTGTCTTTTGGCCAGTACGGTTTCCCGCACTCTTATATAAATCCTTCATAAACGGATCTTTTGCAACTACATCATCGACAACGAAGATTGAGTTTACTCCATTTCTTTGCGATAGTGTAATCATTACTTGTCCGTGGATTAAACGTTCATCCACACGTGCTAAATTAACTTTTCCCATTAAAGGCTCCTCCACATTATAGAATTCCAACAGATGCTAACACAATAAGAATTAATGTTAACCATAATAAAGCTTGTGTAACTTTGAGTCCCTTCTTAACGAAGTAATAATACACACCCATTACTACTGCTAATGGTAAAATACCAGGGACGATTTTATCCAGTAATTCTTGAATAACGAAGTTTTTACCAGAAAGTGTGAATTGTAGACTTGAAGTCACTTTAACGTAGTTACCAGCTAAAATCCCCATCATAAACAACCCTAAGATTGATAATAAACTAATCGCATCTTTTACACCTGAACTATGAACTAAGCTTGTTGCATTTCTACCTAAAGAGAAACCTTGACGAGCAAAGAATAATCCAACAAAAAGTTGATAAAGTGCAAAACAGATGAATGGGAATAATGCACCTAGTGCACTACCTTCTTGAGCCCAAGGAATAGCAATCGCAATAAAAATATATTGCATTGTACCTGAGTCAATTGCATCCCCGATACCAGCAAGAGCACCCATTAAACCAGCTTTAGTGTTATACATTAAGTCATCTGTCATTGTAATTTCTTCATTTTCATACTCTTGACGAGCTCTTTCTTTTTCCATTGAAGACATTAAACCAGTGATAACCCCACCACCCCAAGTTAATTGAGTGTTGAAGAAGAGTAATTGTCTCTTATAAGCTTCTTTTCTTTTTTCAGGATCTTTATATAATTTGTTTAAAATTGGCATCATTGCATATAGTAAAGATGCTGAAATATAACGGTCAAATGAGTGTGGAATTTCATTTGCAAAGTGCCATCTTAGATATGCTTTTGTAACGTCCTTTTGAGTAATTTCTTCAGGAGCTAGCGCCACATTTTTTTGAGTTGTTTCAGTATTCATTATCTATTCCTCCAATTAAAAATCATCGTCGTCATCATCGTCAAATTGAGCAGTTGATGATCCAGCCGGGCTAGCAGCTACTGGTTGGTTGTTGTTTTTAGTTACCATTACGAAAATAGCAGCAACAAGTACACCAATAATTGCATAAGTTACCATTGTAACATTTAAAGGTTTTAAGATTACACTCATGAAGTATGCTAATAAGAAGAATACTAAGTAATCTTTACGTCCGATAACATAGATTGTTGTAGAGATACCGATTGCGGCTAAACCACCACCGACTACTTCTAACACGTGAAGAACTACTGTTTCTTTTAATTGACCGATAAGATCTGCAATCACTGGAGCACCCCAGTACAATGAAGCGAATACTAATGGTACGAATAGTAAGAATGAAGCAATTGTTGGATACCAAATGATTGAACGTTTGATAGCACCTTCATCCATTTTTTCTACAGCTTTATCTGTATATTTACCTAAAAATGTATTTAAGAAGAATCTGAATTGATATAAATAACTTCCTAATAATCCAACTGGAACTGCAACCCCAATAGCTGCTTCTGGTGTTAAATTCCCTAATAAAGCAACCGGTACGGCAATTGCTGCTGCAATTGCAGGTTCTGAAGGCATTGATCCACCAGGAGAGAACACTCCCATGTAGATTAATTGAAGAGCTGCTGTAACAATCATTGCATTACTAACATCTCCCATAATAATTCCGCAGACTAGACCAGTCATTAATGGCGAGAAGCGAAGTGTTAAGGTCGCACCACCACCAAGCCATCTTGACATAACAGCTGCTACCCATAGAGCAATTAATAAACTTTGTACTACTGATAATGTTTCCATTACCTTTTTCCTCCTTTATTTGTTAGAAATATATTCTTCTAACTCTAATAATTTTTCTTTTAAATAATTAAAATTAATTTCAATTGGTAACAAATGAACTTTAGCTTTGCTATCCACAAATCTAACAACATCATCTATCACAGTTTCATCTTCTGGGTAAATCCCCATATGATGTAAAGATTGAGGTAAATTTAATTCTTCATAATATGGAATCAATTCATCAATCACATTCCATTTATTTTCTAATGCTAATTGGTAGAAAATACCATAGGCTACTTTCTCACCATGTAA
>CAUQUY010000086.1:0-5643 GCA_963521405.1 uncultured Streptococcus sp. | reverse complement strand
TTCTAACATCTACTCACCTCCTAAGTACGCTTTAATAACTGCAGGATTTTGTTTAATTTCTTCTGGAGTCCCTTCTGCAAGAAGTCTTCCATATTCCAACACGTAAATGCGTTGGCAAATTTTCATGACAAGCGACATATCGTGCTCGATTAACACGACTGTTAAATCGAACTCTGCTTGAATTTTAGCAATCAATTCTGTTAATTGAGCTGTTTCCTGCGGGTTCATCCCTGCTGCCGGCTCATCTAAGAATAAGATTTTTGGTTTTGTCGCTAAGGCACGAACGATTTCTAGTTCACGTTGTTGCCCGTATGCTAAGTTTTTCGCCTTTTCATCTTTAAGTGAATCCAAGTTGAAAATCTTTAGCAATTCCACTGCTTCTTCGCGCATTTTTGCTTCTGTATCATAGTATTTTTTCGTACGGAATAATGTTGAGAACAATGAATCACTCGAGTGTGCGTGCATGGCAATCATTACATTTTCTAGTACTGATAAGTCTTTAAATAAGCGAATATTTTGGAAGGTACGCGCCATTCCAAGGCTTGTACGCTTGTAAGGTGGTAGACCGTTTAAGTTTTTCAACTGTCCGTCTACTTCTAAGCTAACCGTTCCTTCTGTTGGCTCATAAACCCCTGTTAACAAGTTGAAGAAAGTCGTTTTCCCAGCCCCGTTTGGCCCGATGAGTCCGATCAACTCGCCCTTATTCACCTTCATCGAAACGTTAGAAACAGCAGAAAGTCCGCCAAAGTTTTTTGTTAGTCCATTAACTTCTAATAACATTACTTCCCACTCTCCTTTGTTTCTTTCTTCTTAGAAAACTTGAAGTCTCCTAGTTTGAATTCCCAAGTACCAAGCAATCCACCTGGGCGGAAAATCATGATTAAGATTAGCGCAACTGCATAGATGATCATACGTAATTGTCCAAATGGTTGTAGGACAAGGTTGATGATTCCAAGTAATACGGCTGCCACGAATGAACCTGTGAAGCTTCCGATACCACCGAATACCACGATGATTAATACTTCGATTGATTTCATAAACGTGAAGTCACTTGGCGTTACCGCTCCAAGCGTTGTGGCAGAAAGTGTTCCACCGATACTTGCAGTGGCTGCTCCTAATACGAAGGCCAAGATTTTATATTTTGTGACTTGAACCCCCATAGATTCCGCAGCGATTTCGTCTTGTAACACCGCATAAGTGGCACGACCCGCACTACTGAATGTGTAGTTCAAGATTAAGATAGTTGTTAATACAAGAGCGATATACGTAATCGTCCATGTGTTTGTTAAAGGCACCCCGCTAATACCAGCAGCACCATTTGTAATTTTCATGTTTGTCACAGCTACACGGATGATTTCCGCAACCCCTAGAGTCGCAATCGCTAGGTAGTCCCCTTTTAAACGAAGCGTTGGTAATCCAACAAGGAACGCGACGATAACAGAGATGACTACTCCGACTGCCATCCCAGCAAATAGGCCAGGAAGACCATTCATCATTTTCCCAAGAATCGCACCGCTATAAGAACCAATCGCGATAAATCCGGCATGCCCTAGTGAGAACTGACCGGCAACCCCAAGAATAAGGTTCAATCCAACCGCGTAGATAATATTGATCATGATATTAATGAAGGTACTTTCGTAGTAGAAGTTAATGACTCCTGTTTGTACAAGTACGAAAAGAAGAGCGTACATTCCTAATGCGAACAGCGTCCAACGAATATTCTTTTTATGAAATCTTTGCATCTTCTTCACCTACACTTTCTCTCTGACATTTTTACCAAACAATCCAGCTGGTAACACGATTAAAATAATGAATAATAGGAAATAAACCACTCCGTCACGGTATGGTGAGTAACCGAAGAAGCTTACCATTGTTTCTAATAGACCGATGAGGTACCCACCGACCATGGCCCCAGGAATGCTACCGATACCACCAAGTACGGCCGCAACGAAGGCTTTTAGTCCGACGGTAATCCCCATTGTTGTTGAAATCGTATTGTAGTACACCCCAACAAGAACACCGGCAATCCCGGCAAGCGCTGAACCGAGCGCAAATGTAAAGGAAATCACTCCGTCTACGTCAATCCCCATGAGTTGAGCGGCTTGCTCATCAACGGCAACCGCACGCATGGCTTTCCCCATTTTTGTATAACGAACGATAAATTGTAATAACGCCATTAAGACAACGGTCACTCCGAAAATCAAAATTTGTTTTCCGTTGACTGAAACGTCTCCGAATAATGTGATGGTTTCAGTTCCGAAGTCTGAAGGAAACGGACGAGATTCCGCTCCAAAGAAATAACTCATTGCATTTTCTAATAGGTATGACACCCCAATCGCCGTAATCAACGCGGCTACACGAGTCGAATTACGAAGCGGCTTGTACGCCACACGTTCAATCACAACCCCTAAAACCGCACAGGCAACCATTGCTACTAAGAGTGCTACGAATACATTCATCTTCAATACCATTACGGCAAAATATCCAATGAACGCCCCCATCATATACACATCACCATGTGCGAAGTTAATGAGCTTAATTGTCCCATAAACCATGGTATATCCAAGCGCAATCAACGCGTAAATACTTCCGACTGCAAGCCCGTTTACCAATTGTTGCATTAACAACTCCATATATTTTCTCCTTTCAAATCTATCCTTATCTAGCGGAAAAGAGAGGCGGAAGTCCCCTTCGTGCCTCTCTTAAAAAATACTGTTAAAACTTAATTAGTCAGCTGAGTACTCTTGAGCACTTACTTCTTGTCCGTTTTGGAACTCGATGACTACTGCTGATTTCACTGGTGTGTGGTCAGGACCCATTGAGAATGTACCAGTTACACCATCGAACTCTTTTGTTGCTGCTAAAGCTTTTGTGATTGCTTGAGGATCAGTTGAGCCAGCAGTTTCGATAGCTTTCATTAACAATTGAGTTGCATCATAACTTAAAGCGGCGAAAGTATCTGGGTTTGAACCATATTTTTCTTTGTACGCTTTAACGAACGCTTGAACGTCTGCATCATCACTTAATGTTGAGAAGTGTGAAGTGTAGTAAACGTTAGAAAGGTTTGAGCTGTTACCTGCTAATGCTGCTAACTTGTCACTTGAAAGTCCGTCACCACCAACGATTGGTTGAGTGATACCCATTTCACGTGCTTGTTTGATGATTAGACCAACTTCTTCGTAGTAACCAGGAACATATAATACATCGAAGTCTTTAGATTTCAATGTTGTTAAGACTGCTTGGAAGTCTGTGTCTTTTGATTGGTAGTATTCACGAGCGACAACTGTTCCACCGATTTTGCTGTCAGTGTAAGTTTTTTCAAAGGCATCTGCTAACCCTTTAGAGTAGTCATTACCTGTATCTTGTAAGATCGCTACTTTAGCTTTTCCGAATTTTTTGTTTACGAAGTTCGCTCCTACAACCCCTTGGTAGCTGTCAGAGAAACATACACGGTAGATGTATTCATATACTGAAGATGCATCTTCTGCGTTTTTCAATGTTACGCCGTCCCCTGTTGTTGCTGGGAAGACTGTTGGGATTTTTGCTTGTTCGTTAACTGGGATTGATACTGAAGCATCCCCTGTTGTTGCTGGCCCGACAACGCCGACCACTTTCTCAGAAGCTAATTTCTTCGCTACTGAAGCTACTTCTGTTTTGTCTGATTTGTTATCGTATGAAACGTATTTTAATTCCTTATCTAATAACTTCCCTTTTTGTTCAACGGCTAATTGAGCCCCGTTGTTCATAGAGGAACCGTAAGTCGCTACGTTCCCTGTTAACTCGAAGTTCCCTCCGATTTTGACTGTATTACTATCTGCTGCGTTTCCACAACCTGCTAAAATTGCTGCAACCACAGCGCCTAATGTGAATTTCTTTAATTTCATAAGATCCCTCTTTTCATGAATGAATTTTTCAACTTGAGAGTAGTATATAATATTCTGACAATTCATGCAATAGATAACTCCTATTTTTTTGAAAAATTATTTTATTTACATTTTTATCGTTTTCATTTTCATTTTTCTTAGAATTATTTTCATTCTTTTCAAGTTATAAATAGGTATTATTTACACCTAAAGTGTGATATATTGTATTTTAGCAATTTAGTGTGTGACACAACTAACAAGAAAAGGGAGAAAGAAATGAGAGCATTACTTTCAAAAAATCAAAACCGACAAATTGATATTGTCGACTATTTAGTTCAAGCAAACGGCTGGGTTCATATCGACGAACTAGCTAAGACTTTTAAAGTTTCTACCCGCGCCATCAAAATCGACCTCGCATTTTTACGCGATAAGATTGATGGTTTAGACATCCTCTTCTCGACGAACGGGGTGCGAATTGAATTACCACAAAACTTAAGTACCGAAGTGGTTTATCCTTATTATTATTCACATTCTATTTGCTACGAAATTCTGGAACAATTATTCTTACACGAAGAAACCACTGTCTCAGAAATGACACAAAAACTATTCATTACGACTTCAACATTGAATCGTTACATTCAGAAAATCAATAATAGCTTGAAGAAAAAATTCGATTTTCAAATCTCGAAGAAAAACTTGCAATTTATTGGAAATGAACAAGACATTCGTTTCTTCTTCGTTCAATACTTTGCTGAAAAGACTGGCTTCTTCGAATGGCCTTTCGACTTTGTAGACGAAGCTTCTCTAGAAAAAATTCTAGTAGACCTCTTCAAGTCTTCGAACTTCCCACAAAGCTTTGAAGGATACCGTGTCTTCAAGATGATTTTTACGGTTAACTTCTTCCGATCTTATCAAGGGCATTTCGTACAAAACTTCGAAAGCAAAGATAAATTCTATGATTATTACAATCAATTAGATGGCTTAGACGAAATCGTTGAGCAATTCGTGAAAGAAACTGGAATCATGGTAACGCCTGAAATTCTAGAACAATCCTTCTCGATTTTCTTACAACCGCACTTCTTCCTAACCGTTGAAGAATTCTCAGCCGCTCGTCAGGAAAAAGTTCGTGACCGCCTATCCTTCGATACATTAGTGACGAACATCCAAAGTCTTGAAAAACGTTACGACTTGAAATGCGAAAACTATGATTTACTATTATGGCACTTACACAACACGTCTCAATTAGAACGGATCGAAGTGCACTCAGACTTCATCTTATTCGATAAGAAGAAACCGTTGATGAACTTCTTCAAGTCGCTTTCGCCTGAGTTCTACAATGATGTTGCAGCACTTCTTGAGGAGTACCAACAAGAAATCAAGAACGTGAAGCGGCAACGAAATATCTCGCACTTGATTTACACGTTCTACACGCACTGGGAAGGTCTTGTTGCTCAGCTGCAAGCGAAACAAGAGAAAATCAAGGTGTTGATCTTAAACGATTTCGACGAATACTATCCAAAATTCTTGTCATCGTATTTAGAACACAACGCGGCAAACCGCTTCGAGTATCATACGTATGACCAGCTTGAAATTTCGCTAGATATTCTAGAAAAATCTGATTATAAGATTATTTTGAGTAACTTTGCTCTTCCTGAAATCAAAGGGAAAACGGTGATTTGCTCGCATGATTTGAGTATGATTGATCTTGTCAACGAGTTGAATAAACAATAGAAAGATGCCCCTGCAATGCAGGGGCATCTTTCTGTTGCATAGCGCTTCT
>CAUQUY010000085.1:0-5684 GCA_963521405.1 uncultured Streptococcus sp. | reverse complement strand
ATATAAGTCAGTGTCTGTACGACCTTGAATTTGATTTACATAGAATTCATAAATATCATGTGGCATTCTTGCTACAATACCTGCGAAGATTAGAACGGAAACCCCGTTACCAATCCCCTTAACGGTAATCATATCTCCCAACCATGTTAGGAACATGGAACCAGCTGTTAACACAAGTGCAATCATTAAGAATGTTTTGATCCCTGGGTTGTTAATTAACCCATAGTTTGACCAAACATTAAATCCAAAAGAAATTGCATAAGCTTGGAAAAATCCAATTAAAATTGTTAAATAACGTGTTGCCGAATTTAATTTACGACGACCAACTTCCCCTTGTTTAGACCACTCAACAAACGTTGGTAGAATATCCATTTGTAACAATTGGACAACAATGGATGCAGTGATATAAGGCGAAACTCCCATTGAGAACAATGAGAAGTTCGATAAAGCCCCACCACTAAATGTATTTAACAATCCGAAAATTCCTGTAGTTGCAAATGTCTGAATCGCTCCAGCATTTACACCAGGAACAGTAACTTGTGATCCAATACGAAAGATAATTAGAATCGACAATGTAAATAACAGACGTTTTCTAATATCTTTCATTTGAACAGCATTCTTTAGTAGAGTGAACATTAAATCACCTCTACAGTTCCACCTGCAGCTTCAATAGCTTCTTTTGCTGCTTGCGAGAATTTATTTGCTTTTACAGTTAACTTGCGTTCAAGTTTACCATTAGCTAACACTTTGATACCGTCTTTTTCGTTTTTAACGATACCAGCCTCAACTAGTACAGCCGCAGTTACTTCTTGACCATCTTCAAAACGGTTTAATGTTCCAAGATTTACAACTGCATATTCTTTACGATTAATATTTTGGAAACCACGTTTTGGAATACGACGGAATAATGGAGTTTGTCCACCTTCGAATCCTAATCTAACGCCACCGCCTGAACGAGCTTTTTGTCCTTTGCTTCCGCGTCCAGCAGTTTTACCATTTCCTGAACCTTGACCTCTACCAACACGGTTACGTTCTTTACGAGAACCTTCAGCTGGTTGTAATTCATGAAGTTTCATGTTCTGGGCACCTCCTCTTATAAGTTTTAAATTAAACTTCCTCAACATCCACTAAATGTGAAACTGTGTTAACCATGCCTTTGATAGCTACGTTAGCTGGTTTAACAACTGTTGAACGAATTTTTGTTAAGCCTAATGCTTTACAAGTATCGATTTGGTTTTGAGGACGTCCAATCAAGCTTTTCTTTAAAGTAATCTTTAATTCTGCCATTTTAATGTCCTCCTTATCCTAAAAGTTCTTCAACTGATTTGCCACGTAATGCAGCAACATCTTCAACACGTTTTAATTGTTTTAATCCTTCGATTGTAGCACGAACCATGTTAACTGGTGTGTTTGAACCTAAAGATTTTGAAGTTACGTCTGAAATACCTGCTAATTCAACAACGGCACGAACTGGTCCACCTGCTGCAATTCCTGAACCGGCTTGAGCTGGTTTTAACAATACGTTACCACCGCAGAAGCGACCGATAACTTCGTGAGGAATTGTAGAACCACTAGTTGGAACTTCAATAAGGTTTTTCTTAGCATCTTCAATAGCTTTACGAATAGCTTCTGGTACTTCTTGAGCTTTACCAGTACCGAAACCAACATGTCCATTATGGTCACCGACAACTACTAAAGCAGCAAAACGTAAACGACGTCCACCTTTTACAACTTTTGTAACGCGGTTAATCGCAACAACACGATCTTCTAATTCTAAGTTTCTTGCATCAATATTAACCATGAAATGTGGATCCTCCTTTTCCTAGAATACTAGTCCATTTTCACGTGCAGCTTCAGCTAAAGCTTTTACACGTCCATGGTATAAGTATCCACCACGGTCAAAGACTACTTCTTTAATATTTTTTTCAAGTCCGCGTTCTGCAATTAATTTACCTACAGCAGAAGCTTCCTCAGTTTTTGTTCCGTTTTCTACATTAGTATCTAAAGTAGAGGCACTTGCTAGCGTCACACCCGCTACGTCATCAATTAATTGAGCGTAGATGTTTTTGTTAGAACGAAAAACGTTCAAGCGTGGGCACTCAGCAGTACCAGAGATTTTACGACGAACACGTGCGTGACGAGTTTGACGCACTTTATTTTTGTCTGGTTTTGTAATCACAATTTTCACCTCTTATTAATTAATCATGCTGCGATAAGCGCAACAAAAGGTAAATAATCACTAAAATTATTTACCTGTTTTACCTTCTTTACGACGTACAAATTCATCAACGTAACGAATTCCTTTACCTTTATAAGGTTCTGGAGGACGTACGCCACGAATGTTAGCAGCTAATTCGCCAACTTTTTGTTTGTCATAACCTTTAACGATTACTTTTGTATTAGAAGGAACTTCGATTTCTACTCCTTCTTCTGGAGTGAACTCCACTGGATGAGAATATCCAACGTTTAATACAAGTTTTTTACCTTGTAATTGAGCACGATACCCAACCCCGATTAATTCCAATTCTTTTTGGAATCCTTCAGTAACACCAACTACCATGTTGTTGAAAACTGCGCGAGTTGTTCCGTGGATTGTTTTGTTTTCTTTTGAATCATCTGGACGAGTGAATACTACTTCACCTTCGCGTTGTTCTAAAGAAATGTTTTGGTTAAATGTATAACTTAATTCACCTTTAGGACCTTTAACTGTTACTGTATGGTCCTTAACGTCTACTGTTACTCCAGCTGGAATAACGACTGGTTTATTACCGATACGGCTCACTTGGCTGCACCTCCTTAATTTCTAGATTACCAAACGTATGCTAGAATTTCTCCACCTACGTTTTTAGCTCTTGCTTCTTTGTCTGTAATAACACCTTCAGATGTTGATACAATAGCGATTCCTAAACCGTTTAATACTTTAGGAACTTCACCTGTTTTAGCATAAACACGTAAACCAGGTTTAGAAATACGTTTCAATCCTGTAATTACACGTTCGTTATTTTTTCCATATTTCAAGAACACTTTCATGATGCCTTGTTTACCATCTTCTTCAACTGAGAAGTCTTTAATGAAACCTTCAGATTTTAAGATGTTCGCAATAGCAACTTTCATGTTTGATGACGGAACTTCTAGTGATTCGTGACGAACCATGTTCGCGTTACGAATACGAGTTAAGAAATCCGCGATTGGATCTGTCATAACCATTAATGAGTACCTCCTTTATCAAGTAGTAATGATTACCAACTTGCTTTCTTCATTCCTGGGATTTGCCCTTTATAGGCAAGCTCACGTAAACAAATACGGCAAAGTTTGAATTTACGATAAACTGAATGTGGTCGACCACAACGTTCACAACGAGTATATTCTTGAGTTGAATATTTTTTTGGACGTTTGTTCTTTGCGATCATTGATTTTTTAGCCAAACTACTCGCCTCCTGTGAGTTTTATTTTTATTTTTGGAAAGGCATTCCAAGTTGAGTTAATAATTCTTTTGCTTCTTCGTCTGTATTAGCTGTTGTAACGATAACAATATCCATACCACGAACTTTGTCTACGCGATCGTAGTCAATTTCAGGGAAGATTAATTGTTCTTTAACACCTAATGTGTAGTTACCGCGTCCGTCAAAAGATTTTTTAGAAATCCCACGGAAGTCACGTACACGAGGTAATGAAACTGTTACTAACTTGTCTAAGAAGTCATACATACGTTCACCACGTAAAGTAACTTTAGTTCCGATTGGCATACCTTCACGTAAACGGAAACCAGCGATTGATTTCTTCGCAGTTGTTACAACTGGTTTTTGACCAGAGATTAATGTTAACTCTTCAACTGCTTTTTCTAAGTTTTTAGCGTTAGATGTTGCATCACCAACACCCATATTAATAACGATTTTTTCTACTTTTGGTACTTCCATAACTGATTTGTAGTTAAATTTTTCAATTAATGAAGGTACTACTTCGTTTTTGTATTTTGCATTTAAGCGATTCATGCAGGATGGTCCTCCTTCCTCAAATTACTGAATTATGCTTTGTTACGACCTTTAGGTACGCGTACCTTTTCACCGTTTTCTACTTTAAAGCCTGTACGAGTTGCTTTACCTGTAGTTGGGTCTACGAACATTACGTTTGAAACATGAATTGGAGCTTCCACTTCAACGATTCCCCCTGTTTGGTTCGCTTGAGATGGTTTTTGATGTTTCTTAACAATGTTAACACCTTCAACGATTACACGGTCTTTTTTAGGAAAGCTCTTTAAGATTTTTCCTTCTTTACCTTTGTCTTTACCTGAGATTACTTTTACGATATCACCAGTTTTTACGTGCATGTGTTACACCTCCTTCGATTTTGATGAGAATTATAATACTTCTGGAGCTAATGAAACGATTTTCATGTAGTTGTTGTCACGTAATTCACGTGCAACTGGTCCAAAGATACGTGTTCCACGAGGGCTCTTGTCATCACGAATGATTACACATGCATTTTCGTCGAACTTAATGTATGAACCGTCTTTACGACGTGCACCTGATTTAGTACGAACGATTACAGCTTTAACGACATCCCCTTTTTTAACAACTCCACCTGGTGTTGCTTGTTTAACGGACGCAACGATTACGTCACCGATATTAGCTGTTTTGCGGCCAGATCCGCCTAGAACTCTAATTGTTAACACTTCACGAGCGCCTGAGTTGTCAGCCACTTTTAGTCGAGTTTCTGTTTGAATCACTATTGGTTCCTCCTTTCAAATGTATACACAATTTGAAATTAAATAATTACTGCTTCTTCAACAATTTCAACTAAGCGGAAACGTTTTGTTTTTGACAATGGACGAGTTTCCATAATCTTAACAATGTCCCCAACTTTTGCTGAGTTATTTTCATCATGAGCTACAAATTTTTTCGTATATTTAACACGTTTACCGTAAGTTGAGTGACGTTTGTAAGTTTCGATTGCAACTACTAACGTTTTGTCCATCTTATCTGAAACAACGCGTCCTTGATATACTTTACGTTGGTTACGTTCTACAGTCATGTTCATTGCCTCCTTTGCTGATGATTATTTTTGCAATTCTTCTTGACGCAATGCAGTCTTGATACGCGCAATTTGTTTACGTACTTCACGAATGCGTGCTGTACCTTCTAATTGCCCAGTAGCAAGTTGGAATCGTAAGTTGAATAGTTCTTGTTTTAATTCATTTTCTTTTTCAACAAGTTCAGCAGTGGATAACCCTTTAAGTTCTTTCTTAAGTTCATTAACCTTCATTCGATTCACCACCATTTTCTTCGCGTTTCACAAATTTTGTTTTAACTGGCAATTTGTGTGATGCCAAACGTAAAGCTTCGCGTGCTACTTCTTCTGATACGCCAGCGATTTCGAACATCACTTTACCGCGTTTAACTGGTGCAACCCATCCTTCAGGTGCCCCTTTACCAGAACCCATACGAACCCCGATAGCTTTAGCTGTGTATGATTTGTGAGGGAAAATTTTAATCCATACTTTACCACCACGTTTCATGTAACGTGTCATAGCGATACGTGCTGCTTCGATTTGACGGTTTGTAATCCAGTGAGATTCTGTTGCTTGTAAACCGTATGTACCGAATACTACTTCTTTACCACCTTTAGCTTCCCCGCGCATTTTTCCACGGAATTCACGACGGTGTTTAACACGTTTAGGTACTAAC
>CAUQUY010000084.1:0-5776 GCA_963521405.1 uncultured Streptococcus sp. | reverse complement strand
CATATTGTATTGTAATATCCAGTGCAACGAATCGAAGGAGAAGAAAAAATCCTTGTGGAAATTCAAATTCGTACGCTAGCGATGAATTTCTGGGCAACGATTGAGCACTCATTAAACTATAAATATAAAGGGGAATTCCCTGATACGATTCATGAGCGGTTGGAACGTGCTGCAGAAGCGGCGTTCTTACTTGATGAAGAGATGTCTCAAATTAGAGAAGAGATTCAAGAAGCGCAATATATTTTTGCGATTAATAAAGAAAATCAGCGTAAACGTAAGAAACGGAGGGACTCATGATGAAAGTCGGTTTATATGGAAACCAAACAGAAAAAACAAAAGAAGTCATGAATGCCTTCGACCGCTTATGCCAAGAAGGGTGTTTTGAGCGAGATGATGTGAGTCCTGATGTCGTGATTACGGTCGGCGGAGATGGAACGCTTTTAGGAGCCTTTCATCATTATCGCAATCAATTAGATCGTATCCGTTTTGTGGCGATTCATACAGGTCACTTAGGATTTTACACAGATTGGCGAAACTTCGAAGTGGACCAATTAATCGAGTCATTGAAACAAGACAAAGGAGAGCATGTGAGCTATCCATTACTCGATGTGAATGTGAAGTTCAAAAGCGGAGATGTTATTCGCTATGCAGCTTTGAATGAAGCAACTTTACGTAAAGTGAATGGCACGCTTTTATGCGAAGTGTATATTAATGGCGAGTTATTCGAAAACTTCCGTGGAGATGGGCTTTGTGTGGCAACACCAACAGGGTCAACTGGTTTAAGCAAATCTCTAGGAGGAGCCGTGGTGCATCCGCGTGCAGAAGTGATGCAGATGACAGAAATGGCGTCGATTAATAATCGTGTGTATCGTACTCTTAGTTCGCCAATGATTTTTGCGAAAGATAATGTCTTAACGCTACGTCCTGAAAGTAAAGAGGGCATGGTGATGGCAATTGACCATTTAACGTATGATGCAAATGAGATTGAAGAAATTCAATTACAGATTAGTGGAGAGCGCATTTCGTTTGCGGCGTATCGTCATACACCATTCTGGGATCGTGTGGAAGATGCGTTTATCGGTTCGCGTGAAGTGAACTGCCGCGGAAATGAGGAAGTCCGTTGATTTTAACGTGGAATTACCCATACGAGTATCCGATGATGATGCGTTCCTTCTTACAAGAAGTGGGGATTTCAAGAACGTTTCTTGCCCATGTGAAAACGCATGGAGACTTACTGATAAATGGTCGTCATGAGATTGTCCTAAAGACGCTTCAGCCAGGAGATGTCCTAACGATGGTGATTCCGCCGTCTGGAGAACATGAGACCGTGATTCCAAGTGAAGTGCCGATTGATATTTTGTACGAGGATGATTATTTACTCATTATCAATAAGCCTGTTGGAACGGCTTCGATTCCGTCGAAGTTGCATCCAGACCATTCGATGGCGAATCGTGTGAAAGGATACTATAAGAGACGTGGTTATGCGGACCAAATTACGCATGTGGTGACGCGTCTTGACCGTGATACAACGGGAGTGATGATGTTTGCCAAACACCGAGTTGTCCATGCGTGGATGGATCAAGCCTTACGAGACAAAACCATTGAGAAGAAGTATTTAGCAATTGTGCATGACACAGCTACACTCGAAGAACATGGCATGATTGATGCGCCGATTGGCCGACATGAAGGGTCGATTATTAATCGTTGTGTATCAGAAGATGGGAAACCATCGCTAACAGAATATTGGAAGAAAGAAACGCTTGATGGAGCGGACCTTGTCGAGATTTTATTACACACTGGGCGTACGCATCAGATTCGTGTTCATTTCTCATGGATGGGTGCACCACTTGTGGGAGATGATTTATATGGTGGGGTGAAAGACGAGATTTTAGACCGCCAAGCCTTACATTGTCACTCGCTTACGTTTATTCATCCAATGACGAAAAAAGAAATTACCGTTGTGGCGCCACTGCCCAAAGATATGGACGAGTGGATTAAAGCCCACAAGCGATAAAGAGAGGAGAATCACCATTGAGCGAAATCGTATATGAATTTGAAGATATTTTAGAGCAAATTCAACACACCTTGGCAACGGAAGATAAACAACAATTCCGTGAGATTTTCTTTGAGAATCATACGTACGACCAAGCGCAAATTTATTTAAGTTTAACGCTGGAAGAACGTAAATTAGCCTACCAATTTCTGAATCCTGAAGAAATGGCAATGGTGTTCGAACTACTAGAAGAAGACGTAGAAGACGTTGAAGAGTATTTAAGCGAGATGGACGAAGCTTATGCCTCACGAATGCTTGCGGAAATGTATTCCGATAATGCGGTAGACGTGTTGAAGCAAGTAGGGGAAGAAAATGTCCGCACTTATTTACGCTTGATGCCACATAAAACGGCAAGTGAACTCCGTCAATTATTAAACTATGAAGACGAAACAGCAGGGGCGATGATGACGACTGAGTTTATCGCCGTGCGTGAATCAGATACCTTAAAAACAGCGATGGCAACGGTAAAACGTTTCGCCGAAGACGCTGAAACAATCTACTATGTATATGTCACTGACGATGAAAATCATTTAACAGGGATTCTTACGCTAAAAGACCTAATCGTGAAACCAGACGAAAAACTCGTCAAAGATATCATGATTGACCGTGTCGTAACCGTGCACGTCAATGATGCGCAAGAAGAAGTAGCTCAAACGATTAAAGACTATGACTTCCTTGCCATTCCAGTAGTCGATGATACGAATACATTAGTTGGGATTATCACCGTCGATGATGCGTTGGATGTTATCGAAGAAGAAGCGACGAGCGATTACTCAGGTCTTGCCGGGGTAAACGTTGATGAAGCACACCAAGGCGTGTGGGCAGGGATTGTCAACCGTCTACCGGGGATTGTGACGCTTCTTATCATGGGTACTGTAACAGCAGTCCTCTTTAGACATTATGAACCGATTATTCAACAAGCAAGTATCTTTGCCATCTTTATTACTTTAATTACTGGTACTGCCGGGAATACGGGGACACAATCACTTGCGGTTGCGATTCGTAAGATTGGTCTTCACGAAGAGGAACAGTCTTTCTGGAAAGTACTCGTGCAAGAGGGGGCAACAGGCTTTGGTATCGGATTGATTTCTGGGGGAATGGTATTTGGGATTGTGAGTCTATGGCACGGTAGCATCGTTCTTGGTGGTATTATTGGATTTGCGATGTTTGCTTCGATTTTCGTAGCGGCATTAACAGGGACTTGTATTCCATTTGCGTTGGAGAAATTCAACTTTGATCCGTCCATTGCCAGTGGACCATTTATTACAACTGTTAACGACTTAACATCTGTGTTGGTTTACTTCACGATTGTGAGTCAATTTATTTCGGTATATTTAGCAAAATAAAAAACGATAAGGTATATAGACGATTCTGTCTGTAACCTTATCGTTTTTTTCTTATGCGCCTTTTAGGTTGAAGTACTCTTGTAAATATTTCGCCAATCCATTTTCGTCATTTGTGAATGGAGTGATGGCATTTGCGATGTTTTTTAATTCATCAATTCCATTTTTCATTGCAACGCCGTGTCCTGCGTATTCAATCATTTCTAAATCGTTGTTTTCGTCACCAAAGGCAAGAATATTTTCTTGTTTAATTCCAAAGTAACGCGACAAGTGTTCAATGGCTTTCGCTTTATGAATGCCTGGTGAAATCACTTCAAGACATGGGAAACTTCCACCCCAAGTACGGATTTCAATATCGTTATCATAGCGGTCTAAGATTTTTGATTTAATCTCTGGTTGTTTCTCAACATCAGAGAAGAGAGCAACGGCTGTTGGTTGTTCTTTAAGTTTTGTGTTTTTATCAATCACGATTGGCTTTTGGTCTTTTGGATAGTAGGGGCATTCAGGTAGTTCTTCCATGTTTGAATACACAAGTTCCATTCCTTCGACCATTAAGTAATCGACAGGTAGTGTTTTGTTAAAGGCCACTAAATCAAGTACGAATTCTGAATCGAGAGTGATATGGTATTTTCCATCCCAATCTGGCATCCCTGGAATATGGCAGAGAGCACCGTTGAAGTTTGCGATTGGGCCGCCTAGGTTTAGTTGGTCGTAATATTGTTTTGAATTACGGTAAGGGCGACCAGTGACAATGGCTACCTCATGACCTAAGTTTTTCACGGCATGAAGGGTATCTATTGTTTCTTGTGTCAGTTCTGAATTGTTGTTTAATGTAGTTCCATCGAGGTCGATGGCAATGAGTTTCTTTTCCATTCTTTCTCCTTTCAAAGTGGTTTTCTAAAAGCAGAAACTTGTTTTCAAAGTTTCCATCAAGTACAATATCTGTATAAGTTTACCATATTTTAGATGAAATAAGAAAGAGGAAGTTATGATTCAAATTGATTATCGTGAAGTAAGTGGTGTTCCTTATGCTGAAGTTGTGGATGCATCATTAAAAGACCAAGTACTCCCAATTGTTGTGTTTTATCATGGATGGACAGGTAGCAAAGACCGTGTTGTCACAATTGGAGTTGAATTAGCGAAGCGTGGAATGCGTGCGATTTTACCAGACCAACTCTTACACGGAGACCGTGGTGTACGTCTGATTGGCGGCGAAATCTGGGAAATTGTAGCTAATAACATTAAAGAACTTCCTATTATAAAAGAAGAAATGAGACAACGCGGGCTCTTAGATGAAGCGAAGTTTGGGGTGTCTGGTTTAAGTATGGGTGGTATTTCAACATACGCGTTGTTCAATCAATATCCTGATATCACAGCAGCAGCGAGTTTAATGGGGAATGCGGATCCTGCTCGTTTTGCTAAATGGACAATTTCATCGGTTTGGATGACAGGAGCAACACAAGAGCAATGTGATGCGCTAGAAGCTGAGATTGAAAAGAATAAAGCCTTCTTAGATGCGATGGCGCAAGCGAAACATCCGGAACGAATTAATGGACGTCCGTTATACTTATGGCATGGAACTACAGATGATAAAGTACCATATGAATTGAATAAAGAATTTTATGAAACCATTAAAGACGAACCATATGCGAAAAATGTAGAGTGGCATGAAACACCAGGTCAAGGGCATATTGTGCCACATCAAGTGTTTGAAGATGTTGCTGACTTTTTCCAAAGAGTATTTCAATAGGAGAGTAGAAGATGACAGAAGAAAATAAAAATGCTGCAGAAGTAATGCAAGAGAAGATTTTAGAAGCGTTGGAGACAGTGATTGACCCAGAGCTTGGAATTGATATTGTAAATCTTGGGTTGATTTATCGTGTTGATTTGAATGAAGAAGGGCATTGCCAAGTGGATATGACTCTGACAACAATGGGATGTCCGCTAGCAGATATTATTACAGATGAGATTCATCGCGCGTTAGCAGAGATTGAAGAAGTGAAAACAATTGATGTGAAACTCGTTTGGTATCCAGCATGGAGTCCAGATAGAATGTCACGCTATGCAAGAATTGCGTTAGGTATTCGATAAGACAAAATCCCCACAGATGTGGGGATTTTTTTGTGCAATAAAATAAATTCTGTCAGATAAATACGTATGGTGAAATTATCATATATGATAATTTTCATGGTGCATTCAAGGAGATATGCTTTGAGTTATACGCAGTGGTTTATTGACTTTCTTTTCATCGCTCGCGATTCAATCTAATAAACTTTGCGGAAATCATTCGCAGTGCGAATGATTTGAAATTCAATGAAAGCAGAAAAACCTCACACTGTGAGGTTTTTCTTGTCTTCTGTCTTTCTGCCTAGTAGTTGAG
>CAUQUY010000083.1:0-5842 GCA_963521405.1 uncultured Streptococcus sp. | reverse complement strand
CGAACCCAGAGCCAACTCCGAACCCAGAGCCAACTCCGAACCCAGAGCCAACTCCGAACCCAGAGCCAACTCCAAATCCAGAACCAACACCAACACCAGACCAACCAACTGTTGAATTACCTCTATACGAAACAGATGGTGTGAAGGTAACGGTTGATAAGGAAAAAGGTATTGCGAGATTTGAAGACGAAAACGGAGATACTCCAGTAGTCGTTGAAGTTCCAACGAAACTTCTTGATAAGAACATCAAGATGCTTAAAGTTGAAAAAGTGGACGAAACAATTAAAGGTCTTGAAGGAAAAGAATATCAAGGTTATGAAATTACTTTCGTCGACAAAGATGGTAAAGCAGTTCGTGTTGAAGGGGATGCCAAAGTAACATTCCCAGTTGATAAAGAAGTAGATGGTGCATACTTCGTAACAAGCGATACAAAAGAAGTGAAAGAAAAAGTTGAATTCTCTAACGGAGAAAACAAAGTCGTTACACTTAACGTTAAACACTTCAGTTTATACGCAGTTACATTCAAAGTTGTTGCTAGTGAAACACCAGTAACTCCAACTACTCCAGCAACACCTGCAACACCAACAACACCTGCAACTCCAGCAGCACCTACTACACAAGTAGCAGCAGCTCCAAGTGCAGCACAAGGAGAAAATAAACCAGCTCCAGCAGCGCCTGCAGCAGGTGAAGCAAAAGAAACATTACCAAATACAGGGGTAGAAGATGTAACTCCAGGAATCATTGGAGGAATTCTTGCAGCTCTTGGTGGATTAGGCCTAGCCATTCCTAAAAAAGGTAAAAAAGACTAGGAAAGAACGAAAAAAATCAGATGAGAGGACACTCCTAACCGGTCCAAACCATTTGAAAAAGTAGTCTGCCCTCAAACCGGTTCACAATGTGAGCCGGTTTTCTCTTTTTGTAGAAGGAAAATCTTGCAAAATCGTTTCAAATAGCGTAAAATTTATCTATTCGATGAAGAGAATAACTTGTGTAAATACACTTTTAGAGAGCCGATTATGGGTGGAAGATTGGCAGTCCCTGTTTATAGCAAGAATCATCTCTTAGAAACTTTTCTGAAATACATGTTAGATTAAGAAGAGTCGCTTAAATGGCGTTAACAATTTACCAAGGCAAACATAATATTTGTTTGTAAATTTGGGTGGTACCGCGGATATGATTTCGCCCCTGCAACTTGGCAGGGGCTTTTTTTATGCTCAGTGGTCAAAAGATGAAAAAAACAGTCAAACAAAGGAGGAAATTCAATGAAGATGAAGGAAACATTGCAAATTGGGAAAACAGAATTCCCAATGCGTGGGAACTTACCAACAAAAGAAGTGGATTACCAAAAAGAATGGGAAGAAGCAGACGTTTATGGACAACGTCAGAAAAAGAATGAAGGAAAACCAACATTCGTGCTTCACGATGGCCCGCCATATGCCAATGGTGCGGTTCACATGGGACATGCCTTAAACAAAATTTCTAAGGACTTTATTGTTCGTAGTAAATCAATGAGCGGATTCCGTGCACCATTCGTACCAGGATGGGATACACACGGACTTCCAATCGAACAAGCTTTAGCAAACGCTGAAGGGGTTGACCGTAAGAAATTATCAATCGCTGAATTCCGTAAATTATGTGCGGAATACGCATTACGTCAAGTGGACAACCAACGTGCTGAATTCAAGCGATTAGGGGTTACAGGTACATGGGATAAACCATACTTAACACTTCAACCAGAATTCGAAGCAGAACAAATTCGTGTATTCGGTAAAATGGCTGAAAATGGCTATATTTACAAAGGATTAAAACCAATTTACTGGTCTCCATCAAGTGAATCTTCACTTGCCGAAGCTGAAATTGAATATAAAGACGTAGAAAGCCCATCAATCTATGTGGCGTTCAAAGTCAAAGACGGAAAAGGTGTTGTATCAGATGATGCGTCATTCGTTATTTGGACAACAACTCCTTGGACACTTCCAGCAAACTTAGGGATCTTCGTACACCCTGACTATGAATATGCAGAAGTGAAAACAGACAAAGGTACTTTTGTGGTAGCCAAAGAATTAGTGAACTCACTTGCTGAAACGCTTGGTTGGGAATCAGTGGAAGTAGTAAAAGAATTCCGTGGAACTGAATTGGAATATGCAACAGCATGGCATCCATTCTATGAACGTGAATCTTTAGTAATGAACGGAGACTACGTTACACTTGATGCCGGTACTGGTTTAGTTCACGCAGCTCCTGGACACGGGGAAGATGACTTCTACTATTCACGTAAATACAACTTAGATGTATTATCACCAGTAGATAACCAAGGTCATTACACGGCAGAAGCTCCTGGTTTTGAAGGAATGTTCTATGCAAAAGCAAACAAAGTCATCACAGACCTATTAGCTGAAAATGGTTCATTACTAAAACTAAGCTATTTCGTGCATAGTTACCCACATGACTGGAGAACGAAGAAACCAGTTATCTTCCGTGCAACTCCACAATGGTTTGCGTCAATCGATGCTTTCCGTCAAGATATCTTAGATGTGATTGAAAATGATGTGAAATGGTACCACCCATCAGGTCAAGTACGTATTTACAACATGGTTCGTGACCGTGGCGACTGGGTTATCTCTCGTCAACGTGTATGGGGTGTTCCGCTTCCTGTATTCTACGGTGAAAACGGAGAACCAATCATCACTCCAGAAACAATCGAACATGTAGCTAAATTAGTCGAAGAGTTTGGTTCTGACGTATGGTTCGAACGTGAAGCAAAAGACCTATTACCAGAAGGATTCACACATCCAAGCAGTCCAAATGGTACATTTACAAAAGAAATGGACATCATGGATGTATGGTTCGACTCAGGTAGCTCACATGCTGGTGTATTAAGCATTCGCCCAGAATTAACATTCCCAGCTGATTTATACTTAGAAGGATCAGACCAATACCGTGGATGGTTCAACTCAAGTTTAACAACAAGTGTAGCAGTTCATAAACAAGCGCCTTATAAAGCAGTTCTTTCTCAAGGGTTCGTAATGGACGGAGAAGGCAAGAAGATGAGTAAATCTCTAGGAAACGTCATCTCACCTGCAAAAGAAATGCAAACAAAAGGGGCAGACATTATCCGTCTATGGGTATCATCTGTGGACTACGAATCAGACGTACGTATCAGTACTGAAATCTTAAACCAAGTATCTGAAGCATACCGTAAGATCCGTAACACAATGCGCTTTATGTTAGCCAACACGACAGACTTCGAACCATCTAAACATGCCGTAGCGTTTAAAGACCTACGTAGTGTGGACCAATACATGATGATTCGTTTCAACGATATCGTGAAGACAATTGAAGAAGCGTATGAAAACTACGAATTCTCAACAATTTACCAAACAGTGATGAACTTCTGTACCGTTGATTTATCACAATTCTACTTAGACTTTGCAAAAGACGTTGTGTATATCGAACATGAAGATAACTACGAACGTCGTGCAATGCAAACAGTTATCTACGATATCTTAGTGAAATTAACGAAATTACTAAGCCCAATCTTAGTTCATACAAGTGAAGAAGTTTGGAAATACTTGAAAGAAGAAGAAGCTTATGTTCAATTAGCTGAATTCCCAGCAGTAGAAAACTACGAAAATACAGAAGAAGTATTAGCACAATGGGCTGAATTCTTCAAAGTTCGTAACACTGCACTGAAAGCTTTAGAAGAAGCTCGTAACGAGAAATTAATCGGTAAGAACTTCGAAGCGAAAGTAACGCTATATCCATCTAATGAAGTTCGTACTTTGTTAGAAGGCTTAAACACAAATGTAGCTCAATTATTCATCGTCAGTGAATTAGAAGTGGCTCAAGAAGGCGTTGAAGCTCCTGCAAATGCAGTTGAAGGCGAAGGCGTGAAAGTCGTTGTTGAACATGCCAAAGGTGAAACATGTGAACGTTGCCGTGCTGTGAAGATTGAAGTAGGAACATTAGAAGATGCTCCAACTTTATGTAATCGTTGTGCAGCAATTGTGCGTGAACACTTCCCAGAAGCATTAGTTCCTGAAGCAGAATAATAAAAATTTAACTGAGTCGAAGAAATTCGACTCAGTTTTTTTCAAATTGTGTTCAAAAAGTAGAACTATTAGAGAGGTGAATTAGATTAATTCTAGTTAACCTCTTTTTTTAGCGTTCTAGCAATGTTTTTGCCACTAAAAAGAAGGGTTTTCTGTAAATGAAAGGAAATTTTGCTCTCCATATTTTCTTTATAATTAAATCGAAATCATATTTATTTAGCATTTTAACTATACTTTTAATAGATTAATTTCATATGTCTGTCAGGAATTTTTCTTACCCAGTTTAGATAATGTCTAATGTAGGAAAGGGATTTCAGAATTTCCTTTCTTAAAATTAAAGAAGAAATAGGAGAACAAATATGCAAAAAGTACGTAATAAACAAAAAGGTATGATTGCAGGAGCAAGAGTATTAGGAGCAAGCCTGATCTTAAGCACAAGTTTGTTAGCGCCATTCGCAACAGTCTATGCAGAAACAGGTGAAGGAAGAGTTCCTAATGTAACACTGCCAAATGGTGTTCCAAAGAACTATGACTTAACATGGTTTGATGAGTTTGATGGGGACAAACTCGACAGAACAAAATGGGATTATTCTCTTTCAAGTTTCGATCCTAAAGCAAGAACGCAAATGCATTTCACAGACGACCCAGCAAATGTATCTTTAAAAGATGGAATCCTTCATTTAACGGCACTCTATACGCCGAAGCAATGGAAGTGGAATGACCAAACAAAAAAACATGAATGGGTAGACCGTGAGAATACTTACGTAGATTCAAAGACAAAACAAACGATCACTTATAAAGCGCCATTTACTTCTGGGGCGATTCAAACGCGTGACCGACACGGGAAAGTCCTTACTGAATTTGTAGGTGACTTCTATGCTGAATCACGTATCAAGTTACCACTTAGTGAATCTTCATGGGCTTCCTTCTGGATGACTGGAACAAAAGGCGGGGGCTCTCCTAAGAGTGGGGAGATTGATGTTTTCGAGTCTAAAGGGTATGATCCAAAATTCATTCAAGCCAATATCCATACAGCACCGACTCCTCCAAAGAATAAGGATGAGAAGGAAAAGTATAGTGATCAATATCAAAAAGTGCTCCCTAATAATGGAGATACGCAAACAGATTTCCACACATATGGTGTCTTAAAAGAAGGGGATAAAATTACTTTCTTTTATGATGGACAAGCCCTTTATACCGTAAAATATAGCGAAATAAAAAATAAGGAAGCATTTGTCAATCCAAACAATGGATTTATTTTACGATTAACTCATATCGTAGGTGGTTCATTCGTGAAAGACTGGGAGAAAAACGGTACTCGTAACTATACGGACGCGATTCCTTACAAAGATAGTTATAAGGATGGCAGTCGTTCAGACATGCAAATCGATTATGTTCGCGTATGGCAACCAAGCGCTAAACCTGTAACAACAGAAGCGCCAACGACGACTACAACAACTACAACGGTTGCGCCAACAACGACGACTACGACAACTGTTGCTCCGACTACGACAACAACGACTACAGAGGCACCAACGACAACGGAAGCTCCGACAACAACAGAGGCACCTACAACTACAGTGGCGCCTACGACAACGGAAGCAACTACAACGACAGAAGCACCTACAACTACAGTAGCGCCAACGACAACGGAAGGACCTACAACAACAGAGGCACCTACAACTACAGTGGCAACTACAACAACAGAAGCGCCAACTACTACAGTAGCAACAACAGAGGCCCCAGTAGTGACAACCTCAGCACCTGTAGTAACAGAAGCTCCGGTAGTG
>CAUQUY010000082.1:0-5870 GCA_963521405.1 uncultured Streptococcus sp. | reverse complement strand
CAATAAATATCCACCGGCTAAGCCGGTGGTTTTTCAGTTTCGGGCATAGCCCTGATCTCAGAGCGACGCCTCAAGGCGCTCGTGTGGCCTGCGACGAGCACCTATTTACGTTTTCCTGTAAACGGATCTTCCAATTCTAATTCCAATTGTTCCGCTATATGATCTTCTTTTAATTGATTCCGTATATACTCTCCAATGGCTTTCGAATTCTTTCCAACCGAATCTACATAAAACCCTCTACACCAAAATGATCTATTTCGATACTTAAATCTTGCATTCGCCCATCTTTCAAATATCATTTGGCTACTTTTTCCTTTTAAATATCCGACAAAACCAGAAACACTCATTTTTGGTGGTATTTCTACTAACATGTGCACATGATCCACGCATACTTCTGCTTCGATTATATTTACATGTTTCCATTCGCATAACTGCCGTAACATTCTGCCGACATCAAGCCTCCTTGACTCATAGAATGCCTTTCTTCTATATTTTGGTGCGAAAACGATATGATACTTACAGTTCCATTTCGTATGTGATAAACTGTGTAAGTCATCGGTATATCCCATGACAAAACCTCCTTAGTTCTTTCGATGTAGTTTGCAGACCACATACGAATTATAACTAAGGAGGCTTGTTTTTTCATTATCACTCCGCTAAAGCTTTTTGGACCCCCGGACAATCCGGGGGTTTTAATTAGACCAAAAAGGCGCCTTCCGTTGCCCGGAAGACGCCCTTTCAAACTCTTTATTTTGTTAATAATGCTGCAGCTGCTTCATCACAAATAACTGTAACTTTTGGATGTTTTTGTAAGATACTTGCTGGAACTTCCTCTGTGATAGGACCTTCCACTAATCCTTTAATCGCATGGACTTTCTTAGGTCCGAATGCAATTAACACGATTTCTTTGGCATCCATGATGGATTGTAATCCCATTGAATAAGCGTAGCGTGGCACATCTTCTTCTTTTTCGAAGAAGCGTTTGTTCGCTTCAATGGTTGATTCTGTTAAATGAACCTTATGTGTGCGTTGAGTGAATGGTGTACCAGGTTCGTTGAATCCGATATGTCCATTACTTCCGATGCCTAATAACTGCAAGTCTACTGGATTTTCTTGAAGAACACGTTCATAACGTTCAACTTCTGCATCTACGTCTTTTGCAATCCCATCTGGTAAATAGCTATGTTTAAATGGCTTCGCATTGAAAAGATATTCATTCATGAAATAAGCGTAGCTATGTTCGTCCGTTGGTGCCAATCCAACATATTCATCTAAGTTCACTGAGATACGATCTGAAAAATCTAAATCGCTATTTCTAAGTAATTCATATAATCCAATTGGACTTGAGCCTGTCGCTAGTCCAAACACTTTCGCTCCTTCGCCGTGTGCGCGTTTAAAAATCTCAAAAGCGGCTAATGCGCCTTCTTCTTGAGTTTTAACAACAATAACTTCCATTAACAATACCTCCCTGAATTCCCTTTCATAAAAGGGTACTAAAAACATGAACAGCTGTTTAACTATATTATAACAAAAATTCAGAGGTCTTTAAATAGCTAAATTCATTTTAGTTCATAAAATCTTCGTCGTACATCACCCATTGTTCGTAATGCTTCGCCTCGAATGCCTGTGTTGGTCGAGCGGCTTCTATTACGAGTGGAGACGCATTTTCAACGCTCACTTCTTCTAGTGGAACCCACACAATTCCCTTCGAATCGTTCTTCTCTTCGTTCGTCACGAAGTCCTCTACCGTTTGAGCGTTCTTTTCTTCAACATCAATCGTAAATAGCACAAACTCATGATGCACGCGCGCAATTTCTGGAACAGTCACAAACACATCACGAATCGTATTTTCGTAAATTGCAGACACTTGAAATCCCGTCTCCTCTAGCATTTCTCTCTTCAACGTTTCTACCAAGCTCTCTCCTTCTTTTGGCGTTCCTCCTGGCAAATCATAGCGTCCACGGTATGGCCCACGCGTCTTACGAATACAAAGGATGCGTCCCTCGTGAATACAAACTCCATACACGCCAAAATGGTTCATTTCTTTCATTGTCTTCCTCCACGAAAATAGAGGTGGCACGCCACCTCTATATCTTTTTTCTGAAGCCGTTAATGTGACTTCCTTTGTTGGGATTCTACTCCATGTTTTACGGCTAATCGGATGATCCAGTAGAACAAATATAGAGCAACTCCCATCAGTGCAAACGTCCCCAGAAACATTGGTAATACTGAGTCCATAAAGACCACCTCCAATGAAATTGAAAACTATTAACCGACTATTGTTACCTTCATTATAGCACTCCTAATTTGAAATTCAATAGATGGTTTGCTTGGAATAACAAAAAAGCCATCCCTACCAGTTGCCTGATAGGAATAGCCTTCGAATCTTTATTTCCAGAAATCATCGTAGATTGTAATTGGTAAGTGACGTTTATGTTCTGTCTTTCGATACCAATTTTCAATCGTCTCTGCTGCTTTTTCGTTGATGTCTTTTCCTTCGAGATAATCATCAATCTCTTCGTAAGTAACCCCTAGCGCTACTTCGTCTGGAAGTGATGGACGATCCTCTTCTAAGTCTGCCGTTGGAACTTTCAAGTATAAATGCTCTGGAGCCCCCAGCACTTGTAGCATCGCACGGCCTTGACGTTTATTAAGACGCCATAATGGAGTGATATCCGCAGCCCCGTCCCCGAATTTCGTATAGAAACCGGTCACCGATTCTGCCGCATGGTCTGTCCCGATTACGGCACAACCCGTTTGGCCAGCAATCGCATATTGAGCCACCATGCGTTCACGCGCCTTGATATTTCCTTTATTGAAGTCCGAAATTTCCATTCCTAAGGCTTCAATACTGCGCTCAGACGCATCTACCGCATCCTTCACGTTCACTCGAAGCACATCCGTTGCCTTCATAAAGGCAATCGCGTCCATGGCATCTTGTTCATCTGCTTGCACCCCATAAGGAAGGCGCACGGCATAGAAACGATACACTTTTTGGTCTTGTTCTTCGTTTAATTCATCAATTGCCATTTGCGCCAATTTCCCAGCAAGCGTTGAATCTTGTCCGCCGCTAATCCCAAGGACATACCCATTCAAGAAGGGATGCTTTGCAAGATACGCCTTTAAGAAATCGACGGTTTTACGAATTTCTTCTTCAGGATTAATCACTGGTTTCACACGAAGCGTTTCGATAATTTTTTGTTGTAATGGTCTCATAACGTTCCCCTTACTTTGCGTTTTCTTTGGCCAACTGTTCTGATTTAAGACGCACTTCTTCTCTGATTTCCGCAATACTTGCCAATTTTTGGTCGTATGTCTTTTGAGAGAGATCGACTGGATATTGCTCTGGGTTCAAGATACGTTTGTATTCGTCCCATAGCGCTTCGATTTGCTCGTCTTTATACGCTTTAATCTCTTGAAGTTTTGGCAATTCATACACTAATTTTCCGTTATCGAAAATCGGTTGTAAAATTGGACGCGCAGTAAAGTCTTTCACTGTTTTATTGATATAAGTGTAGACTGGGTGGAACATAAAGAGTTCGTCTAATTGATCTGGACGTTCATCCCATAGCGCAATGTAGTCCCCTTCAGATTTTCCGTCTGAATTACGTGTAATACGCCATACTTGTTTCTTACCAGGTGTCGATACTTTTTCCGCATTGTTTGAAATCTTCATTGTATCCACCATTACGCCGTTTTCGTCTTCGATACTTACAAGCTTGTACACACAGCCAAGCGCTGGTTGGTCATACGCTGTAATTAAACGAGTCCCGATTCCCCAAACGTCGATTTTAGCACCTTGCATCTTCAAGTTAAGGATTGTTTTTTCATCTAGGTCGCTTGACGCGTAAATTTTCGCTTTTGTAAATCCAGCTTCGTCTAATTGTTGACGAACTTTTTTCGACATATACGCCATGTCACCACTGTCGATACGAACGCCTAAGAAATTAATCTTGTCGCCGAATTCTTTGGCTACACGGATGGCATTTGGAACACCAGATTTCAAGATATCATACGTATCCACTAAGAACACGCAGTCACGGTGACTCTCAGCATACGCTTTAAACGCTTTGTAGTCATCACGGTACGCTTGTACTAATGCGTGGGCATGTGTCCCAGAAACTGGAATGCCAAACATCTTGCCGGCACGAACGTTACTTGTCGCATCACATCCACCGATGTACGCTGCACGTGTTCCCCAAATTGCCGCATCTAATTCTTGCGCACGACGAGTTCCGAATTCTAATACTGGATCGTCTCCTGAAACCATACGTACACGGCTCGCTTTTGTTGCGATCAGTGTTTGGAAGTTGACGATATTTAATAAGGCAGTTTCAATTAATTGGCATTCCGCAAGCGTTCCTTCTACTTGCACAAGAGGTTCGTTCGCGAAAACGAGTTCTCCTTCTACTGCAGAGCGGATGCTTCCTTTAAATTCGAAGTTTTCTAAGTATGATAAGAATTCTTCTGGATAATGTCCAAGTCCACGTAAATAGTCAATATCCGTTTTTGAGAAACGTAATTGTTCAATGTAACGAACGATGCGTTCTAGTCCAGCAAAAATCGCATATCCATTTTCAAATGGTAATTTTCTGAAATACGCTTCGAAAATGGCTTTTTTCTCATAAACGCCTGTTTCCCAGTAGGTTTTCATCATATTAATTTGATATAGGTCTGTATGTAGCGTTAAACTATCATCATTGTAAATTGAGCTCATCTGTCAATACCCCTTTTTTATTGTAGTTACCTCTTTATTTTACAACAGTTCTTGGGTAATGTACATGGTTGGCGACTTGAGGGCTGTCAAAACGCAAAAAAGGACAAGCCTTTTCAGCTTGCCCTATAAATGATTCGTCTATTAAACGTCTAAGAATCCTTCATGCGGAGTCATGTTAAAGTATTCCGCAATTTCTTGTAATTGTACATCTGTAATTTCTTGTAGGATTTTTCCGCCTTGAGCCCCTACTTGAGAGTAAATCATCGCAGCTTTCTCAATTACTTCGATTAAACCATATGTTTCATCCAAAGTATCGCCTGCCGCAAATAATCCATGATGTGGCCAAATCACAGCTCTAAACTCAGCCATTTTCGCAGCCGTAGCTTCCCCAATGGCGTTTGTTCCAGGTGTCATATAAGGAATCACACCAATCCCTTCTGGGAATACCACAATCGATTCAGCTTGCATTTTCCAAAGAAGTCTTGATAAATGACGTTCATCTAATGGTTGTGTGAAGCTTAAGGCGATAAGGTTTGTTGGGTGGCAATGGAAGACCACTTTATGATTTGGATTCACTTTGAGTCGTTCGATGTGGCTCATTAAGTGGCTCGCGAATTCTGAGGTTGGTTTCCCACCATCTTCGAATCCCCATAATAATTCTGCTTTTTGTCCGTCTTCTGAAATACGAACCAAGCCTAAATCAAGAAGCGGTTGGTTGGTCACGTTTCTGAAGTAACGGCCTGTACCGGTTACTAAGTAATAGTAGCCCGCAAGTGTGGAAGCATCGAACCCTAAGTCAAGGACGCGTTTCACTTCCTTCACATCTTCATACACTTCTACTTCACTAGCTTCTAAACGTACGGATACGTTCCCGCCATTACGTTCATCCCAGTAACGCAAGTACGATTCTTTTGTTAGTTCACATAATTTTTTTACCGCTGGTGATTCAATAAATCTTGTCATTTCTCAGTTCTCCCTTAATTTCTTTTTGATAACACTTGTTCTTCGTATGCTTTGACTTCATTATACCATGCAAGTCCGACTGGAACACCATTTATTTTTTACCGTTTAGCCAAAACAAAGACCGGTAATGCTTCGTGTACTGACCCCAAAAAGTTAGACAATTAATTTAAGCAAAGGATTTAGTTCTGTA
>CAUQUY010000081.1:0-6049 GCA_963521405.1 uncultured Streptococcus sp. | reverse complement strand
ACATTGAGAACATCGGTAAGAACGCAATCCCCATCATCGGAATCACACCATTTACTTGCGCTTTTGCTTGCGTATCTGTCAAAGCACCCACTAATAAGTTGAGTAAAATCACACAGATAGCCACACTCGCAACGATTGCACCATATTCCATCCAACGTCCTGAAAGATCCGCTTTAACAATCATTGGGAAGCTTACAATCGTAATCAATGCTAAAACTACTGGGTAGAATAAGATTGAAATTAAGTATTCTACTGAGTGAATGCCGCTTAAGAAGAGAGTTTTCAAGTTTTTCTTTTCCTTTTCTTCAGCAAGCATAATTGTAATCATTGATCCGACCGATAAGCTAAGCGCTAGCGGAATCATCATGAATAGGATTTGGATTGCTGTTTGTGGGTTGCCGTCTTTGTTCATGAAGTGGTCGTATGCTAGTAACATTCCATATGGGAATACGATTTGGAATAACATTGCTCCATTGCTTAAAATCATTTGTGTACGTAGCCAAATTAAGGCGCTAATTCTTTTAATCATTTAATTTCTCTCCTGTCAATTGAATAAAGATGTCTTCTAACGTTGGTTCCATTGAGTGAATGAGTTCCACTTGTGTCATGTCTTGGTCTTTTAAGTCTTCAAAGGCCATCACTTGTTCGCTGTGGTCGATGAAAGTCACTTTCACTCGTTTTTCTTTGTTGTATTTTTGAATAATATCTCGTGGAGTTCCGATTTCCACTAGGTCCCCTTGGTTTAGTAGGGAAATACGATCACACAACTCTGTGGCTTCGACCATGTCGTGTGTCGTTAGGAAAATCGTTGTGCCCGCTGCTTTTAGTTCTTCCAACAGACGGTGAATCTTCTTAGAAGTCATTGGGTCTAGCCCACTCGTTGGTTCATCTAAAAAGAGTAACTCTGGTCTGTTTAGCAGTGCTCTTGCTAGAAACATTCGTTGACGCATCCCTGTTGAAAGTTTTTCCGCGATTGTTTTCTTACTTTCTAATAGTCCGACTTGTTCCAACACTTCATCGACGCGGCTATTTGGTAATCCGTAAATCTTCGCATAGACGATTAAGTTCTTCTCGAGACTTAGTTTTTCGTAGTAACCACTTGAATCTCCTACGAGTCCGATGTGCGCTAAGTCTTCAGGAGTAAGGTCCTTTGTGTCTTTCCCGAGGAGCTGTGTCGTTCCTTCATCGGCTTTTAGTTGACCCGTTAAGATATTGATGAGGGTTGTTTTCCCTGCTCCACTCGGTCCTAAGAACCCGAAGATTTCTCCTTTTTCGACGTTAAATTGAATTTGGTTTAATGCTGTCTTGTTTCCAAAACGCTTTGTAATTTTTTCTACTGTAATCATGTTTACCTCCATGTGTTGTTCTTGATGATTCTACTTTAACAAAAACAAAGGTCACTCAGTAGGCCCGTCCGTCACGACTCACCATGACAAAAGTCACGATAAAAAATGACACTAGAAATTGACAGCTTAAACCAAAGTTCTAGGAATTAATCCCCTTCTTTCAGAGATTTTCGGAACCCTTTTCATTATTGTTGTAAACGCAATTCTTCCTCTTTACTTTCCTATTTTTTAGAACTATAATGCAAGTAGAGAAAGGGGGTAGCGATTATGAACGTACCTACACTAGCATCACAACGAATCTCTCTAAGGCCCTTTCACGAAACTGACATGGAGATTGTAGCGGCTTTGCTAACGGACCCTCTAGCAACGTCTAATCTTCCATGGGTATCTGCAACGTCTCATTTAAATGCAGAGAACTTTTATACACAACTAATGGACAACGACCCGTACTTTTTTATCATCGAAATGAAGAATTACGACCTGCCAATTGGCTTTATGAAAGTCTCCACAGACAAAAGTCATCTAATGGATTTCGCGCTGCTCGAAGAATATTGGCATCGTGACATTTTAATTGAAGCCTTTCAATTATTACATCCGTACCTTGTTGAGCAGGGCATCTCAGAGCTCTATTTAAAAGTAGAAAGTACGCACACAGACTCTTGCGACTTCGCCAAACGTATTGGATTTTTATACGAGTACTCCTATGAGGTCAAAGACGGAAGCACGGTCCGACTCTACCACATGATTCTCATTCCCGAAACCGCTCGTTTCAACCCAGATATGTGGCAAACTCACTCTGAGCGCTTTATCGAAGCCCTTTAGCATGCAAAAACTCCGACTGGAATCCCAGCCGGAGTTTTTTCGTTCATTTATTTTCGAAAGAATTTCCAATATGCTGAATAAGGAATGATTGTCGCAAATAGTAGAAAAAATTTGTTAACATACATATCTGCATTTCCTTTAAAATTAAAATGAATAGGTATTGAATCTGGTAAGAACAAGCAGATAATATAAATAACTATCACCATAAAAACAAGCACAAGTATATCTTTCACTGTTCTATCTTTCATTTTTCATTCTCCTTTTAAATAAAATTGGATTGACTCATTTTTTGATATATCATCAAACTCATCACTAATATCCCCATCGAAATGACTGGCAGAACATAAATCATTTGAAAATGGTATACCCAATTGAGAAATATTGGAATCATTAAAGAAATAAATCCCACAAGAGCCGTTACAATAACAGGTAGGCTCTGTTTTACAACTATTATTTCGTTATCCCAGTCATAATTTGGATATTTTTTATTTAAAAACATTCCCACTACTGCTATAAAAACAGAATAGCATGCAGGCACAAAAACAAGATTGAAGATTTGTATCCTATCCATCTCAATTTTAAAGAGAAAAATAAGAACCGAAAGCATGTATCCTATAAAGTGTAATGTAAGTGTCAAAGCTATCTTCGCATTTAGGATGGTCTTTATCTTTACTGGAGACGTTTGTAATATCCAAATATTTCTACCTTCTAAAGAAATCGATGATGCAGCAGGACAACTAAGCGAGAGCATCGAAGCAATAAAAAGAGGAGCAAAAGTAGCAATATATCCTGTTATATTTTCTATGCCTGAGCTCTCTTTAATTTGTTCCACAGAATTGAACAATAAAAAAATACTAAATGCACACAATAAAACCACTCCGAACCCTGCGTTTAAGACCGTCATATACGAGCTAAAAAATCTTCCTATTTCTTTTTGATACAAAGCTAAGAATGTCGATTTTTGCCGATAAGAAATGTTCGAGCAGACATAATTTGTCTCCTTCCTAGATAGTAAGTGCAGTTGACTATAGTTTTTCGAAACAATTTTTATAAAAGCTACAAAAATAACTATAGAAAGAAAGATAAATATACTGATTCCTACCCCAATCTCTATTGGGTAAACAAAAAGTTGAGAAAGAGGATATAATTGCATGATTTGTTTTGCAAGAATGATTCCTACATTACTGCCTTTATCCCCTGAATTCATCGCTATTGCTGCAAAATATCCGATAGCTCCCAGTACTAAAAATGCGAATAAAATGGACATATACTTTTGGTGTTTAAACCTAGACGAAGCCACCACTATCCCAATCCCCAATACAGAGGCGAGACACATTGGAATGAAAGGAACCATAAACATTGAACAAAAATAAAGAACAATAGAGAAAAAAGGTCGCCCCTCGTTTTGTATCCAGATTATTCCTCCCGGTAACATAAAAGCTAGTCCGATGAAAACATTTATTAAGTAGACGAATAAAAACTTGCTAATCATTATATCTGACTTTTTTATAGGTAAAGATAAAAGCATTTCCAAATCTCGACTATCAAATAGAATGCTATTTGAATAGAAGAGGGTTAAAAAAATGATTGAAAAACTAGAAACAGATACCATATATGCAGGAATTAATTGTCCCTGCCCCATCTGCACTAATGTTTGGGCGGTGAATAAATTATATACTGCCGCAAATAGAATCAAAGTCAGTATTCCAAAAAAATAGATAGCAATAGACGTTTGATTCTTACTTCCTCTTTCTTTCATTTCATTAATAGGAATGAAATTATTCATTTGTGCTTTCATTAAAATCATCATTTTGCTCATAATCCTGTACCTCCATAAAAAATGATTCTAGTGACTGATTCCCTTTAACTTCATTCGTATCCCCGCTACAAATAATCTTTCCATTTTTTATCACCGCAATTTTATTACATAATTTCTCCGCTACATCTAATACGTGAGTAGAAAAGAAGATGGCTCCTCCTTCTGAAACACACTCTTTCATTATTTTTTTTAACTCAAAAGCTGCTTGAGGATCTAATCCTACAAATGGTTCGTCTAAAATTAATAATTTTGGCGAATGGACTAATGCAGCAATAATAGCGGTTCTTTGCTTCATCCCATGCGAGTAGGTTGAAATGACTCTAGATAGATTTTGAGTCATATGAAATACTTCTGCATATTTTTTAATTCTCTCTTCTCTGATTTCTGTTGGAACTTCAAATATATCTGCAATAAAATGGATATATTGAGCACCCGTTAAATGTTCATATAAATCAGGATTATCTGGAATATAGGCCATCATTTTTTTGCATCCAATTGGATCCTTCTTAATCGAATGTCCTCCAATCATAATTTCTCCACCATCAAAGTCATGAATCCCAACTACTGCCTTAATCGTTGTTGTTTTACCTGCCCCATTTGCTCCAATAAAGCCATATACGTCTCCTGAGTGAACGGATAAAGAAACACCATCTACCGCTTTCTTTTCCCCATAACTTTTAGTGAAATTTCTGATTTCTAACATAAAGATACCTCCTATTGACAAATTGTCAGTTTTGATTTTAAATTTTACCGATAGCACAATTTCTTACGCTATCGGCACTATTATGTCAATTTAATCGAATAATTTTTTGGCGTTTAGAGTTCTCTCTAAAATGATTTTATAAGCACTTAAATAATTGTCCAATGATTCTTTGTCACTATATTTCATATTCATGTTATTAGAGACAAACACATAAGCCGTCATTAAAAATTCCGCTGTCTCCAAAGGAAATTGAACCAAAAAGGAGCGTTCTTCTATCCCTTGTCGAATGATTTTTTCAAAGTAAATCGTCAATTTTTTGATGAGTTTATGAGATAATTTATCAATTATATAGCGATTTTCTTCTAAATCAACGGTATTTTGTAATTCAGTCCCCTCGACGGAAATACGTTCTGAAGAAATAATTGTTGCGTCAATAAATCCTCTCACTTTTTCTATCGCAGATTTATCTTTTGCAAATGTAATCTGATAAATATCTTTTAATAATTTCTCTGAATACTGTTCGACAAGACAATATAAGATATCTTCTTTATTTTTAAAGTGGTAGTACAACAACCCTCTTGATATATTGACTTTATCAACAATATCTTGTGTAGTGGTATTTATATAGCCCTTTTCCATAAAGAGTTGCATCGCAGCATTCATGATTTCTAAACGTCGAACTTCCGACTCTTTTGCATCTCTCATATCATCCCTCCTAAGGACATCATAACTCTAAACTGACAAACTGTCAATATCGATTCTTTATTATTTTTACAAAAATAATAAACAAACTTATTCTAGAAGCCCCTACCTTCTTACTAACAAGCTCAAAGCATTCTCACAAAATAAAAAGTACAAACTAAATAGTGATTACGAAGTATCTTAGGGGATTTATAGTAGCAGTAACGTGAATATGTATTAAAACGAATAAGCGGACGTAGGATTTTTAATCCGTACGTCCGCTTTGAGGCTTTAAAGGTGAGAGACTCGAAGAGGCTCGAACCGGTGCAACGTTACCGCTACTATGAAAATCCCCGTAGGGATACGCAGTAATCATCTATGCACTATTTAGCAGTTTTATTTTGTTTGAAATGCTTCGAAGTCGAATGCTTCGCCTTTGATCTTGTCAGGTAAGATGAGCGCGATTAAAATACCGATGATCGCCGGTCCCATCCATCCTAGCGACAACCCTTGCAGTGGAAGAATTTCCAACGCTTTGGCTAAGCCTTCTAATTTCAACGCTGACGCTAAACTTGAAACTGTTGAAATAATCGTTATCAACGCCACTGTTAACTGCATTCCTCTCTTAGAGAACGCCACTTTCTTATTCACTAATACGAAGAACGCAATCACAACGGT
>CAUQUY010000080.1:0-6093 GCA_963521405.1 uncultured Streptococcus sp. | reverse complement strand
GCAATGATATCTTCCAAAAAAGATCATCCAGTGATGAGCTTTCCCCCATAGATCTTTAGGTAACTTCTTGCAAAGTGTCTCTTCTACTTCTAGAACAGATGCAGATTGTTTCACCATTTGAAGTCGTTTAGAAATTCGTTCTACGTGCGTATCTACTGCAAATGCAGGCAATCCAAACGCGACGCTTAACACAACATTCGCTGTCTTTCGCCCAACTCCTGCTAATTGCACCAACTCTTCTCTTGTTCGTGGAACTTCTCCATTAAATCGTTCAACCAGTTGTTGAGCACACAGTCGAATATTCTTCGCTTTATTTCTATAAAGTCCTAAGGATTGAATACACTCTATCACTACTTCTTCTTCACTATTCGCCAAGGCATGCGCATTTGGATAAATTGCAAACAATTTTGGAGTGACTTTATTCACACCTTTGTCGGTTGCTTGCGCACTTAAAATAGTTGCAATCAGTAATTGAAAAGGCGTTTTATGATCCAATTCGCAATGCGCATCTGGAAACATCTTTTGCATTTCTAGAACTGCTTGTAATGTTTTTGCTTTTGATAACATCTTATCTCTTCACCCAATTCACTAATGGAACTGATTGGTTGGCAGTTTCATTAGGTTTTACTTCCACTTGCGCATTCTTTGTGCGAGTTTCAGACGCAGCTAATTGTTGCGCAGATTTAATTCCTTTGTTTTTCCAGGCTAGTAAAATACGGTCAATATATTTTACATTATGCGCTTGATTTAAGATGGCCTCTTTTAAAGCAGCAACGATTAATTCCTGTGGATATTTATCCTTATGAATCCAACCAGAAATCATTTCAATTTCAAATCCACTTAACTGACGGTTAAACTCTTGCTCGATTAAAGCCAGTACATTCACGTCTTTCTGAGACATTTTTTCTACACTAAAGGAACTTTGCTTAAATAACACTTCTAATTGACGAAGAAGCGGTTTAAAGCTATAGTAATCCACTTTCTTCCCATCTTTTGCTTCTCGTTGTTTAATCTCGAGCACTTGTCGATCCATTAAATGTTGAATGATGCTAAACAATTGTCTTTCATCTATACCAAACTGTATACAAGTTGCTCTTACATCAATAACAAATGACTCTTCCGGATGTCGCTGCATTAACCATGCAATTAATAAGCATTCATCTGCAGTCAATTGCAATTTTCGGTAATTTTGAAGTAGTGCATTCGGAACAGACGTACTGCCACTATAAATCCAATGTTCTTGGAATGTTAATGCCATTTTTTGACCTCCCTCTTTTAAAAAAGAGCCAACGACATAGGTCAGCGGCTCTTTCTTATTCTTTTTATTATGGGTAAATACGGTTTAATAAACGTGGGAATGGAATAGCTTCACGAATATGTTTCGTACCAGCCACAAAGGTTACCATACGTTCTAAACCTAGACCGAATCCTGAGTGAGGAACAGAACCGTATTTACGTAAATCTAAGTAGAATGCATAATCATCTGGATTTAATCCGTTTGATTTAATTCTTTCTAATAATTTATCGTAGTCCGTTTCACGTTCACTTCCTCCGATAACTTCACCATATCCTTCTGGAGCAAGTAAGTCAGCACATAGTACACGACTTTCGTTTCCAGGAACTGGTTTCATGTAGAAAGCTTTAATTTCAGTTGGATAGTTGATCACAAATGTTGGCACTCCAAAGTAGTTTGAAATCCAAGTTTCGTGTGGTGAACCAAAGTCATCACCGTGTTCTAAGTGTTCGTAATCAGTATCTTCATCGTTTTCGTGCGCTTGTAATAAGTCAATCGCTTCATCGTATGTGATACGTTTGAACGGTTCGCTAATGTATTTCTTCAATAATTCAGTGTCACGTTCTAGAGTTTCTAATGCATGAGGTGCACGGTCTAAAACGCCTTGAATTAAAGCTTTCACATAAGCTTCTTGTAAGTCTAATGACTCGTCATGTGTTAAGTATAAATACTCAGCATCCATCATCCAGAACTCTGTTAAGTGACGACGAGTTTTAGATTTTTCTGCACGGAATACAGGACCGAAGTCAAATACACGACCAAATGCCATTGCTCCAGCTTCTAAGTATAATTGACCAGATTGTGTTAAGTATGCTGGTTCTCCGAAGTAATCTGTTTCGAATAATTCTGTTGAATCTTCTGCCGCATTTCCTGAAAGAATTGGACTATCGAATTTAATGAATCCATTTCTATCAAAGAACTCGTATGATGCATAAATAATCGCATTACGAATTTCCATAATGGCATGTTGTTTTGTTGAACGTAACCATAAATGACGGTGGTCCATTAAGAAGTCAGTACCATGCTCTTTTGGAGTGATTGGATATTCATGACTCTCCCCAATTAATTCGATATCTTTTACTAATAACTCATAGCCTAATTTAGAACGAGTGTCTTCTTGAACAACACCTGTTACAAATACAGAACTTTCTTGAGTTAATCCTTTTGCTAATTCAAACGTTTCTTCACTTACGTCCGCTTTTACTACAATCCCTTGGAAATAAGCTTTTCCATCACGTAATTGTAAGAACGCGATTTTACCGCTAGAACGTTTATTGGTAACCCAAGCACCAATTGTAACGGTTTGTCCAACGTAATCTTTTGCTTGATTCATTGTTATAGTTTTCAAAATATCACTCTTCCTTTACTTATATGATTCAATAAATTCCTTGATTCGTTTAGCGGCTTCCTTTAATTCCTCTTCGCTATTGGCACAGCTAAGTCTTAGGAAACCATTGCATCCAAAGTTCTCTCCGGATACTGTAGCAACTCCAGCCTCTTCAAGTAGTTTTAAGGCAAACTCTTCAGAAGAAGCAACACCTACGATATGCATGGCTACTTTCACATTCGCGAATAAGTAGAATGCTCCTTTAGGCTTCTCACACTTAATTCCTTCAATATCGGTTAATAATCCATGGAATAAGTCAATTCTTCTTTGAAACTCATCACGCATTTCTTTTTTACTAGCTTCAACATCTTCGTCGAAAGCACGAATGGCTGCATATTGTACAACCGCAGCAGGGTTACTTGTTGTGTGACTCGTTAAGTCATTTAAAGCTCTTATGATTCGTTTTGGACCGAATACATATCCAAGTCTCCATCCAGTCATCGCAACTGATTTTGATAATCCATTGATGACTAATGTGTTATTAAAAATCTCTTCAGATAAACTTGCCATACTGATGGAAGGCGCATCATAGACTAATTCATAATAAATTTCGTCCGATACGACAAACACATTATGTTCTAATGCCCAATTTCCAATTGCTACTAACTCTTCTTTTGTATACAAGAGTCCTGAAGGATTCGAAGGTGCATTGAGTATCAAGAGTTTTGTCTTATCCGTTACGTATTCGTTTAGTAAATCGACTGTTAGTTTAAACGAATTTTTTTCTCTAGTTTCAATATACACCGGAACGCCATCCGCTAATTGAATTTGTTCGGCATAACTCACCCAGTAAGGAATTGGAATTAAAACCTCGTCTCCTGAATCTACTAATGTCATAAAGACTGAATATAGCGCAAATTTAGCACCCGCAAAAGTCGCTACTTGCTCCTTTTGGAGTTCAATTCCATCTTTGCGTTTATGAAAATCACAAATTGCCTGTCTTAACTTATCTATTCCCAAAGCTGGTGTATAATGATCGGTTTCGTGTTTTTTCAAAGCATCGATGGCTGCCTCTGTAATCACTTCAGGTGTTTTAAAATCAGGTTCACCAATCGATAAACTAATAATCTTTCTTCCCTGAGCTTTTAGTTCTCTAGCTTTTTGTGTCATTGCTAGAGTTCCTGAAGGCAAAATTTTCGATACTCTATCTGAAATTTTTACCATAAATCACCAATTTCTATATATTCTCAATATCTTTAATCCATTTACCATTTTTCGCTGAAATATAGTAATAACCAATACGTTGATTGCTCATACGATAATTGACTTCCCACACCGGTTCCCCGTTTAAAAGTCCAAGTCTTGCTTCGAGCACTTCAACATCTGGTTTATCTTGTAATGTAATTGAACGAGCTTCTTGCTCATTGACAACTGCTGATTGCTGAAGAATTGTGACATCTCCACCCTCTTCAGGAATAATTGCATAAATGGCATTGCCTTCTTTATCTTCACCCATAACAGTGTAGTAAGAAGTATCCGTATTAAACAAGTAAAACTTTGTTACCTTTGAAAATTCTACGGTTGGCGCCATCATCGTAAGTGCGTCATTTCGTTTCTTAATTTTTGGGTCCACACTCACTAGGAAAATACTTGCAGCAGCTAAAAATAATAGAAATAAAGTGAGTAAAAGAATAAACATTGTTCTACGTTTCATCAATTTCTCTCCTCTACTCTAATTTTCATAGATAATGGTATTATACGCTATTTAACGTAAAAATACCACCATACATATAAGATGATGCCCTACATATTTTTATTCTTCCCAACGTTCAAACACTTTTTAAATGGTTTCTCTATAACCGTAGCATTTTCCGGGAAAACACTTTTTACTTTCATCGCATATTTACTAATCGTTGCCCGAACATCTAACAACCAAATTTCGGCACTCTTTTGATGCGGTCTACTACACCGTCCTAGTCCTTGATACAGTTGACGAAGCATCATCCTCATCGCATAATGACCGAAATAAGAACGCTCTTGTTCTTTCATCTCTAGTTGAATAATTTGTTGAGCCGTTGACACTGGATTTGGGAATGGCAATTTAGTGATTACAAGTGAATCAATCGATTGTCCGCCACTATCAAATCCTTCCCAGAAACTATAGACCCCCAGTAAAATCGCATCATTTCTTTCTTGGAAACGACGTTGGATTCTTCGACCCATCTGAGGCCCCTTTTGAGCAAGCAAGTCAACCTGATGAGCGTAACAAAATTCTTCTAACAAGCTCTCTACTGCTAAGAGCGCTTCTACTGAATGCATTAATACAAGCATTCTTCCACCCTTGCGCTCATAGATTTTCTCGATACAGTCTGCAATTTGTACGTGATACTGTTGACTCGATGAAGAGTTTACGGCCACCAAATCATTAGGGATAAATATCTGATGGTCGGCCGTTTCTGTTTTTGTCTCGATCACCGTCAACTTCTCTTTTGCCTCTAACTCATGGAATAACGGTGTAAATGTTGGAATTGTTGCTGAAATTCCAATTATTTGTCTCATCTTCTCTCTAAAATGTTGAAAGACTTGAATAACTGGCTTAACTCTTAATAATTCTAGAGTATTTTGTCCATACTGTTCTTTTTCTTCAATGACAAAATAATCACTACCATCCATTTGAAATTGAGAGATAGACTCCATTAGTTCTTTTAATAAAAAAGCACTTTCTTCAAACAAAGTAGTCTTGTCTGCATTCGCTTGTAATAAATTCATAACACCAGACAGTGCCTTTTGCATGGCATTCACCATTTCACAGTGGATTGACTCCTTCCACTCACTGGATGTAAATACAAAAGAAGATGACAGTTGTTGTCCACTCTTCAACTCTTCAAACCATGTTTCATATAAATCACAAATTTCTAATAACTTACGATTCATCGTACGAGAGAGATGTTCCTCTTCTTTTGAAAAATGAAACATCGCATTTAAGTGATGGTCAGACCATAATTGTTGCAACTCAAATAAATGAGAAAAGTTAACAGTAGTCGTGCCATATTGCTCTAGGGTATGCTCGAACTGCTGCACTTCATCAATCAGTACAACAGGTTTTACACGATGAGCGATTAATGAAGCGTACTGAATAAGGAATGCATGATTAGTAACCACAATTGGACTTTGTTGAACTGAAGCTACCGCCTTGTCCCAATACAGACTTCCTTCCTCATTTGCATCTTTTACCGATATTTCTTTCCATAACGTTGCCTGATGAAGCACATGATTACATTCAGATAAATCACCTGTTTGCGTCTTTGTAATCCACACGAGTAACCCCATAATAGAAAGACTGTTTCTTGCACTTCTCTCCTCTTGATACTTGTGAATGGGACGCTTGAGGGCTGTTAAATCAAGCTCGTGTGTTGGGCCTTGGGTGGACCTTGCGGGTGTCGGGCTGTTTCTCTGTGTCTTATGGGGTGCG
>CAUQUY010000079.1:0-6138 GCA_963521405.1 uncultured Streptococcus sp. | reverse complement strand
GCCCCCTCTAAAGTAGTTTACTTTTTTAAGTGTCTACTTTAGAGGGAGCATATCATGGTGAGTTATACTCTTTTGTTTATTTATTCAAAAGAATGCGTTTTTAGGAATAACAATCGGAAAATTCGAAACTATATAGATTTCCTTCTCGTTTATGTAGAATTAGAATTTTCATGGAAAGAAACGGGTTCATACATTTGAAAAAATTTTAAAGGAGGGGAAGGATTTCTAAAAAGGGGTTTGGAATTTTCCATAAAAAGCAATTCGAGCTTCAAAGTCCATTCTTAAAATAGAAGAGTGAAAAATGAATCGAATGGAGATGAAAATCATTATGGTTTCAAACGGAAAAAAGAAATTCTTACTAACGGCTGCGCTCGTTGGACTTAGTGCTGTGACGCTCGCGCCGACAAATGTGGTAAACGCAGATGAGATTTACTACGAAAATCAATATGGAGCGAATCAAAACTATCTTCGCTATGAAGCGGTGGACGGTCAGTTGAAGGATGCGGAAATTGTCAACAACCGTACATTTGATACATTGGCGTATGAAGCTTCCGATAATTCGTACGTAAAAGTTGATAATAAAGGAAGTGTGACGTTCACGGCGAAGGAAGGCGCAGATGGATTAACGATGCGCTATTCCATTAAAGATGGAAAAGAAGGCGATGTTACGATTTATGTGAATGGTGAGCCTATGCGCACTTTCCACTTGGATTCGAGCTCTGCCTACCAATATGTGGATGGAAGTAATGTCTACGATACAAAGGCGACGGATCATAGTCATGCACGCTTTAGTTTTGACGAAGTGCATGGATTTTTCGGGAAACATGTGGAGCCAGGAGACACAGTGACCATCGAGAATAAGGGCGTTGAATTGGCGCTGGATTTTGTGGAGTTAGAAAATGTACCTGCACCTATTCCTCAACCAGAAAATAGTATTTCAATCACAGATTCAGCGTATGGTGCAGAAGATGGACAAGATAGTACAGTTGCGTTTGAAAAAGCACTAAAAGCAGCGATTGAACAAAAGAAAACTCTCTATATTCCAGTCGGAGAGTTCAAGATTAACAAAAAAATTGATTTTACTGCTGATGGCTTAACGGTTACAGGGGCAGGAATGTGGTATTCGAAATTGAATTTCACAACGAATGAAAAAGGTGGAGGCGGATTCGAGATTGGCCACAATTCAAATCGATTGACGTTTAGCAACTTTGCGATGACATCAGCCTTAACGTCACGTTATGACCATTTAGATGATAAGGCTCAATACAAAGCCTTTGCGGGAAGCTTCGGTAAAGATTCAAGAATCGACCATATGTGGATTGAACACTTCGAATGTGGAGCTTGGATTGGCGACTATGCCTCAATAGGTATGAGATACACGGATCATTTGGTGATTGAAAATAGCCGTATCCGCAATAACTTAGCGGATGGGGTGAACTTTACGCAAGGTACACGTAATTCTGTAGTGCGTAACTCGAATATCCGTAACAATGGGGATGACTCGCTAGCGACCTTCTCAAGTAGTATTCATACCAAGGAATATGCGTCAAACAATTCATTTGAACATAACACGATTGAACTTGGTTGGAGAGCTGGTGGTGTTGGCATTTTCGGCGGAAAAAATCATAAAGTAACGAATAACTTGATTAAAGATAGTCGTGGTGGCGCTGGAATTCGTGTATCAACGGTCTTTGCGAATGAAGGCTTTGGACTCGGGTTTGATGATAATAACGAGATTTTAATTAAGGATAACATGATTGTAAATTCAGGGACGACGAATGATTTCTATTGGCCTCATTCAAAACCTCGTAGTAACATCGACTTTGAAGAAACATTTGGACCTATTAAAGGCATTACGGTGCAAAACAATGTATTCGTGAACCCGGTGTATACGGATGAGGCGATTACGCATGCCGGTGTGGAATTAGATGGAAAAGTAAAAATCATTGATTCAAACGTTCAAGGAAATACTTCTTCAGATCCTTATAAAGTAGATGCAAGCATGAGCCATTCTGTTGAAAACGGAAAAGAAGTGTACAACTTTACGTACGGAAATCAACCAACCTTCCTTCCAGAAAACAGCACGGCGTTTGAGCGTGACTACAACTATCGTGGCGAACGCGAAGTGGACGGCCATATCATCCGTCTGTGGGAACACAAATAAATATTGAAGAAAAATAAGCATTGCTGGCTTTCCGGGACTGACCCCAAAAAGTGAGAATTTAATAAAAAGACACCTCCATGTGCATTTGATTATAATGTGCCAAATCCAACTTGGAGGTGTTTTTATTTAATTCTCATTTACGGGGGTCAGTGCCAAAAAACACTTGACTTAATTAATGAAAAGGGTCATACTATGTTCAAGCGAATACTTGAATGATATTGAGGTGAGAATATGATTAACAAAGATACTTGTGAAATTTATTGTTATGACGAAGAAAAGGTCAATCGAATACAAGGTAATTTACAGACAGTAGATATTTCTAGTGTTGTCCAAATGTTAAAAGCTATTGCAGATAAAAATAGAGCAAAAATTACCTATGCATTGTGTCAAGATGACGAACTGTGTGTGTGTGATATTGCAAATATTATAGGTGTTACGGTTGCAAATGCCTCTCATCACCTACGAACGCTCCATAAGCAAGGGATTGTTAAGTTTCGAAAAGAGGGAAAACTTGCATTTTATTCATTAGATGATGAGCATATGAGACAAATTATGATGATTGCATTGGCACTTAAGAAAGAGGTGAAAATCAATGTCTAGTGGGAAAGCAAAACAGTTCGAAGAAGAAATGAAAGCCTATCGTGTTCAAGGATTTACTTGTACTAACTGTGCAGCCATTTTTGAAAATAATGTTAAAGAACTTCCCGGTGTTCAGGATGCGAAAGTAAATTTCGGAGCATCTAAAGTTTATGTTAAAGGGACGACAACCATTGAAGAATTAGAAAAAGCAGGAGCATTTGAAAATTTAAAAATTCGAGATGAAAAAGAACAAAGGGTAGAAGGAGAACCTTTTTGGAAGCAGAAAGAAAACATTAAGGTATATATATCAGCTCTTTTACTTGTAGTTAGCTGGTTCTTAGGAGAGCACTATGGTGAAGAGCATGTTCTACCGACAATTGGTTATGCAGCGTCCATTTTAATCGGTGGATATTCGTTATTTATTAAAGGTCTCAAAAATTTAAGCAGATTAAATTTCGATATGAATACGCTTATGACTATTGCCATTATAGGAGCTGCAATTATTGGTGAATGGGGTGAAGGGGCAACCGTTGTTATCCTATTTGCGATTAGTGAAGCATTAGAGCGTTATTCAATGGATAAAGCACGTCAATCTATTGAATCTTTAATGGATATTGCTCCAAAAGAAGCGTTAATTCGACGAGGCAATGAAGAAATGATGATTCATGTTGATGAGATTCAAGTTGGAGACATCATGATAGTTAAGCCCGGTCAAAAGTTAGCAATGGATGGAATAGTGGTTAAAGGTACATCGACATTAAATCAGGCTGCGATTACAGGTGAAAGTGTTCCAGTAACGAAAATCACAAATGATGAAGTATTTGCAGGAACCTTGAATGAAGAAGGGTTACTTGAGGTTAAAGTAACAAAACGAGTTGAAGATACCACTCTTTCAAAAATCATTCACTTGGTAGAAGAAGCCCAAGCAGAACGGGCCCCCTCTCAAGCGTTTGTCGAGAAATTTGCAAAATACTATACACCAGCTATTGTCATACTAGCTCTTTTAATTGCAGTAGTTCCACCATTATTTGGCGGAGACTGGAGCCAATGGATTTATCAAGGATTAGCTGTATTAGTGGTTGGTTGTCCTTGTGCCTTAGTAGTCTCAACTCCAGTTGCTGTGGTTACAGCAATAGGAAATGCAGCGAAAAATGGTGTATTAATTAAAGGTGGTATCCATTTAGAAGCAGCAGGACACTTAAAAGCGATAGCCTTTGATAAAACAGGAACATTAACCAAAGGGATTCCAGCTGTAACAGACATTGTGACATATGGTAGAAATGAAAATGAATTAATAACCATAACATCAGCCATTGAAAAAGGATCGCAGCACCCTCTTGCTTCAGCGATTATGCGAAAAGCAGAAGAAAATGGATTAAAATTCAATGAAGTAACAGTAGAGGATTTTCAATCCATTACAGGTAAAGGCGTTAAAGCCAAAATAAATAATGAAATGTATTATGTGGGAAGTCAAAATCTTTTTGAGGAATTACACGGAAGCATTTCAAGCGATAAGAAAGAAAAAATTGCCGATATGCAAACTCAAGGTAAAACGGTGATGGTGTTAGGAACAGAAAAAGAAATTCTTTCGTTTATTGCCGTAGCCGATGAAATGAGGGAATCGTCTAAAGAAGTTATCGGCAAGTTGAACAATATGGGAATCGAAACAGTGATGCTAACAGGCGATAACCAAAGAACGGCAACAGCCATCGGAAAACAAGTTGGTGTTTCGGATATTAAAGCTGACTTACTTCCAGAAGATAAGCTTAATTTTATTAAAGAACTTCGAGAAAAACATCAAAGTGTGGGGATGGTCGGAGATGGCGTGAATGATGCTCCAGCCCTTGCGGCATCTACCGTTGGTGTAGCAATGGGTGGTGCTGGAACTGATACAGCTTTAGAAACGGCTGACATCGCCTTAATGTCTGATGATTTGAGTAAATTGCCATATACAATAAAATTAAGTCGTAAGGCTTTAGCAATCATCAAGCAAAACATTACCTTCTCTTTGGCGATTAAATTAGTGGCATTACTTTTGGTCATGCCCGGTTGGTTAACACTTTGGATAGCGATATTTGCTGATATGGGAGCAACTTTACTTGTAACATTAAACAGTTTACGCTTATTGAAAATCAAAGAATAGGTTCTAAAATGGTTGTACTGACCCCAAAAAGTTAGACAGAAAATCTAACTTTTGGGGTGTTTTTATTTAATTCTCATTTACGGGGGTCAGTGCCAAAGGTTATGAAGTTTGGGCAAGAAAACATAATATCAAAACAATGGCAGATTCAATAATTAAATTAAGAGAACAAGGCATTAATTCCATTACCCAGCTCGATGATCTAATCAAAAAATCTGCCGATGATAGACAAGATTTGTTAGATAAAATAAAGAACATTGAAACTAAAATGAAGAGTTTATCTCAAGATATGGAAAATATAAATACTATAAATAAGTATCGTGAAATCTATAAATACCACAAGAAAAATCTTGAAGATAAACAATTTGCAGAGGAGTATTATAGCGAACTTTCCGTATATAAAATTGCTGCTAAAGAAATTTTAGAAAACTATAAGAAGCTACCAAAAACAAAAGAAATACTATCAAACCTCGATAAATTGCAAGAAAAAAAGAACACCCTTATGCAAGAGTATTTTTTGAATAAAGAACCATTTTCTGACCTTGTTCAGTATAGGAAAAACTATGAAAATTATTATGGGATAGAAGGGGAGAGATAAAAAGCTATAAGCGTTCCTTACATTTGTTAAAAATACTTGACACAATTTGTTTACAATAGTAAACTTACTTTGAACATGTTTGTTCACATTTGTAAACAACTAGGGGAAAAGGAGAATGAGCACAATAGAATTTAATACTTATATCACAGATGCAGAAGATATTTTTAACCGTATTTGCAATAAGAAAGTCGGAAATGTAATAGGAAGCATCATTGAAAATCATGTTTTAAGCTTCGATGATATAGATCGACTAGAAAAAATATTAGAGATGAAAAAATCTTTCGCAGTAGAAGAAGTGGATTGCAATTGTCCAGAAGGACAATGCAAATGTCATTTACATCATCATTAAGCATAAGGAGGAATTTAAAATGAATAATGACAACAGAAATTCGTCCCATAGTCACCATGATTATGACGACATGGATAAGTTAAAACACGAGCATGGAATCACAGATGAACATGGAGACCATAAGGATAAACATCAAGAACATCATGCTGGGCATGATCATAGCGGGCACAATGGGCATGATCATAGCGAGCACAATGGACATGATCATAGCGAGCACAGTGGGCATAATCACAGCGGGCACAGTGGGCATGATCACAGCGGGCACAATGAGCATGATCACAGCGGGCACAGTGGGCATGACCACAGTG
>CAUQUY010000078.1:0-6187 GCA_963521405.1 uncultured Streptococcus sp. | reverse complement strand
CACACGCCAACTACGGAAGCTCCAAAACCTGCTTCGGTTGATGTAGAAGGAACATGGCAAGCAGTCGAATTTAGAGATACTCTTGAAAAGGTATTTCTACTCAAATACGACGATCCAGCCAGCCGCTTGAAGGCAACGGAGGCCCTTAAAGACGTGGTTCCAGTGCTCAAGGTTCAAGGAAATAAAGTTACATTCGAATACACCGCAAACATGTCAAAATTCTTGGATGCGTATGGTGATGTTATTGGTAAAAAACAATTTAGCTACAAAGAAAATGCGATTAACTATATTGTTGGTTTAGCAAAAACGACATATGGTAATCTCAAATACCATACGGTTGATTGGGATGAACAAACATCGACGGTTAAATCTGTTTTAAAAGATGGCGTTATAGATACAAAAAACAAAACGATTACCTTCCCGGAAGTACCAAATATTTTTGCAGTCATTCCACTGTATCTCACCGACCAAGAAAAACCAATGAAGTATCAATATGAGATTGTTGGGGATACGTTGACGATAAAAGCGGAACGCACATTGAAGGAGCAAAACTTGCATGTGGTGTACCAAATGAAGTTTAAGAAAGTTCAAAACTAATTCACTGCCCTTTGAGATTTTCTCAAGGGGTTTTTGTGTGGAAAAATATAGAGCTTACGCTCTATTAAAATACTTCGGAACCTTTGGGTCTGTATAGTTATGATAACTGCTACACCGGCTTGAGCCTTAAGTCTCAACCCTAGCAAGCTTCAAAGAGCGGATAAAAGTTGGAAACTTTAACCCGCTCTAATTCATCTTACTTGTTTGTCGCGGTTATCATGACTATACCCCGAAGCTCCTTCGTATTTTAATAGAAGCTAAAAGTTATTTTACACAGAAAAGTCCTTGAGCATCTCAAAACTTTAGTGAACCTGCCAAATAAAACTTTTCCTCTTCTCATTTTGAATAATCAGTGAAATTACGGGGCAACATTGTAAAATTCGTGAAAACCGTTGCAAGCAAAAATTGTAATCGTTATAATTTAAATATATTAGAATTACTCTATTAAGGAGGTCTAACAATGTTTAGACATTATAAGAAATTATTTTTAACACTAGTTGCTCTATTCTCAGTCTTCGTACTGGCTTCTTGTTCCCAAGACCAAGGCAGCTCTCAAAATGCGGCTCAAACAGAAGCCCCAAAAGTAGAAACAATTGACGGTGATTGGGAATTGGTCGATGTAGTCGATGCTTTTTCGTATTCCATCGGAGCCTATACTCTTTATGGATTAAACTTTGGACGATTGCTTGACTCTCTCAAAGACTTCAAAATGGACATGAAGATTGAAAACAATACGGCAACGATTAAATACGATTATAACATTGATAACTTTATTAAAGCTTTCTCCACTTTCTCAAAAGACGCTAAAGGAAAGACTGAAGAAGAATTCAAAAAACTCCAATATGACTCTCATGAAAACCTCGCAGCCGACTTTAAGAAATACAAAGTCAGCATGAATAAAGAAACAGGTGTATTTAGCTACGAAGCAACGGGTTCTATTGATCAAGATGCCAAAACTATGACCTTTGATGAAGGAATTTCAGTAGCAAACTCATTCTTCTTCTCATTTGGTGAAAACCGCATTTCGCCAAACACATATCATTACGAACTAAAAGATGACATGCTTTACGTAACTATTGACGGAAAAGCGAAGAAAAATAATCTTCCAGTTCACTATGAACTACACTTCAAACGTAAAGGTAGCACTACTCAAAAAGACCCAGTTCCAATTGAAGGAAAATGGCAAGCCATTGATTTCAGACCAGCTCTTCAACGTAGCTTAGCCTATAAAGATTTCAAAAATGATGATTCGGCTATGAAACTTATCTATCCTGAAGCATGGAAAGATTTAAAACCAACGTTAAACATTACTGGTACATCTGTTGAATTTGACTATACTGTATCTCTAGCAGATGGTTTTGGAATGTTCTACGATTACTTAAAACAAAAAGACGGATCTAAAGTAACTCAAACAAAAGACGAATATATTAAAAATCAATTTATTAGATTATCAACCACTCTACAATCTGGCGCTAAAGACTTCCCAAATACAACTTATGAATTTGATAATGATAATTACAAAATTCATTCTATATTGAAAAATGGTAAATTAGATACAACAAACCAAACGATTGTCTTTCCAGAAGCGATCAATATTGTGGATCTTGTAATCATGTCCATTGGTCCTGCAAATAAAGAAACGACGTATAAATACTCTATTGATGGAGATATTTTAACGTTGACGATTGAGCAAAGCGATGCAAAGAATAATGTAAATACGATTATTTCAGCAAAATTCAAAAAAGTAGCGGAATAACTTATCAAGACAGCTCTGAAAAAAAGAATGTACTATGAGTACATTCTTTTTTTATGTTCCATTATTTATCTTCTAAATCGGAGGCAGATTATTAAAGTGTGTTTATTCGAATCTCCATCCAATCTAGTCTAATAAATGAAGAGCTGATTAGCTCCTTCTTCTCCTGTTGAATAATGGTGAAATGACGGAAGAAAATGGTAATTTTTGTAAAAAATCTTGTAAAATAAAAATATTAGGAGTATAATATAAGCATAATACAACAATCTGTTTGAAGGAGGTCTAACAATGATTAGACAAACTAAGAAACTGTTTCTTGGTCTCTTCTCTCTTGGCGCAATTTTTGTGATTGCTGGATGTGGACAGAACCAAGCTTCAGACCAAAATGCCAATAACGCGCAACAAGCGCAATCGCAACAAGAACAAAAAGATCCAAATAATATTGCTGGTGAATGGGAATCCGTATACGAGCTCGATTCATTGCAGAAAGCCTTTTTCCCGAAAGGAATGAAAAGTTATACTTATGCGAAATTCATTGAAGCCTTTAAAGACTTCAAGATGAAATTCTCCGTTGATGGCACAAGCGCAAAGCTAAGCTATCAATTTGACTCGAAGAAGTTCGCAAAAGCATTCTACGAGATTTCAAAGGACAAGAACAAAATGACAGAAGACGAATTTGTTAGCCGTTATATTAACGCACAACCAGAGTTCGTGCAAAACTTCAAGAAATACAAAGCATCAATGGATACATCGACTGGAACTTATAGCTACGAGGCTACAGGAACTATTGACGAAAAAGCAAAGACTGTCACATTTGACGAAGGGCTTATCATTCTTGACTCTTTCCCATTAACAACAGCGGATAAAGATCACAGATTCGAACCAGCAACTTACAACTATGAAGTGAAAGACGGCATCTTGACAATCTACGCGGATATGAAGACGAAGGACAATCTTCCTGTTCATTTTGAACTGACTTTCAAACGCGTACCAAGTGCAGAAAAGAAATAGAAAGGAGACGCGACCATGTTTAAACAATACTTAAAACCATTATTCATTGCTGGCTGCTCTCTTTTAATGCTTGCCGGCTGCGGAAATCAAACTGCTACAACGACAACTACAACAACTGCTCCTTCCAATCCACTGGAAGGAAAATGGGAACAAATCGACTTCAGAAGTAGTCTCGAACGCGGCATGGGATATCTGGATTATCGATCTTCAGAAGAAATCCCACGACGACTCATCTACTCTGATGCCTTCAAAGACGTGACACCGACACTAACAATTACAGGGGATTCTGCAGTATACGATGTTACTGCAACGACCAGTGTGGCTGTCGGCAACTTCTATGACTACGCGAAGGCTAATAAGTTATCAGGTGTGCAAGGAACCAAAGAACAATATATTAAAAATCAGTATGACGGTTTGAAAAAGCACCTGGAAGTTTTTAACGGAATGAAAGGCCCTACCAGCTTTGAGTTCAATGATGAAAAGTATGAAATCCATCAAACCTTAAAAGATATTACCATTAATGAGAGTGCTGGTACGTTTGAATTCAAGAACGCACCAATGTTCATTGATTTAGTAACATTCTCAGGTAAGAAATTCGTAACACCAGTGACTTATAAATATACCCTTGAAGATGGAATATTAACACTGTCACTCGAACAAAAACAAGACCTTGACAATGGAGAATCGGTTACTCTTTACTACACAATGCGTTTCAAAAAAGTAGCGGAATAATCTCTTCCTTAGAACCATCAAATCTTATATGAAAAACAACACCTCCACGCCTCTACTAGAGAGAGTTCGTGGAGGTGTTTTTTGTTAGCCAATATGATTTCAATTTTATTCTATTCATTTATTTGTTATAATTTCTTTATAAAAAGTTCAAAGTTTGTGTGTGGAGGAATCTTATGGGAAACAAAAAATTATTGTCTACTCTTCTTTTATCGAGTCTTTTCTTGGTGGCGTGTCAATCACAAAAAGCCCCTGAAGAAACGACGACTGTAGAGACGACAACAGAAACAACGACAACAACCGTTTCGACGACAGTAGAAGTGAAACCTGATTATTCGCTGTATGACGGTATCATTTCAAAATATGCGACTGTTACGAAAAATAGTAAAGGTGATGTGGATCAATCGATTAACACGATTGCCTATCTTTTACGAAATAACGAAATTTATACTGGTATCGACTATGCTCTTTATGACTTAGACAAAAATGGTACCGATGAACTTATTATTTCGTTTATACTTCAAAACGGGAATCATATTCCACTGGATATCTATACTCTTAAAGATGGCAATGTCATTCGTTTAACTTCTCCAGAGGTTAACCTGGCATCCATTGGGGAACGCGTTCTATTAGACACACTCGTAGACGGCTCTCTTTTAATGTCTACTTCTTCGAGTGCTGGACAGAATATTCATATGATTCAATATAAATTTGATTCTACTGGAACGAAATTAGAACAAACCCATGAATGGAAAATTGACCGTTCTAAAGGTGAAAAAGTACCGGAAGGATTACCTGAATCGATTAAGAAAGATGAATTTACTTACAAATCAGTTTATACAAAACCTGTAACGAAGAAAGAAGCCAGTGCGCAGAAAGGCATTAACATTGTCGAAATTCAAAACGGCGACTACTCTGGCCTGGCTGGTACTTGGAAAAACGCACAAGGCCATACCATTGTTTTCGACAAGAATGGTCTGGTTGATGAGCATTCTGAAATTTTTACAGTGAAATCTGAAAAAGATGGCACAATCCTTAGACTTGAGGTTCGTCCTAAAGGAGGCATTGGTGGATTCTTTATTCTTGTAATACCTGCTGGAGTCGAAGCCCCTGAAGTCAATAACGGCAATGGAACAAAATCACCGGCCCAATCCGATAATTCTCGCGACCGCTTATATGCTGGTCAAGATTACTCAGGTAAGCCTGAACATTTTCTTTATAAAGTCGATTAAGCAAAAAGGAATGTAGGTTAAACTACATCCCTCAGACTGAAGACAAACCCCGTTTGAGATTTGACTCAAGCGGAGTTTGTCTTTATTTTTGTTTAAAATTAGCTGTTAAATATAAATTATAGAACCAAAAATCCTCCCAGAATTAAACTATTTCATTTAATTCTAAGAGGATTCACAAAGTTTTTGTTTAAAGGTTATTCTCTTGTTGGTTTATATTTAAGGCTTTCTCCATGTTGTTTGACAAAATCACTCATCTCTGAGTCAGGAATTTGTCGAAGATAGAGATTGGCACGAATCGTGTCATCCTCTTCACGACAAGTAGAAAGAACAAGATATTTATCCTTAGCTGATACCTTAACATTTGGTTTTTTAACCTCTGCAGTATCATAAATAATATTTAGCTGTTTCTCAAAATCCGCATCATCATCAAAAGAAGTACGGTAAAAAGCTGTTTCTTCTGGGACAATAATCATAGCAACAGCTTCATAATAATACTTTCTCTCTGGAGTTTCAATGACAACATAAGGGTGTTCATCAAAATATTCTTGGCGGCTATAGTAATTCACATCTTTAAACATGCGGTGGTCAGGCACTTTACTACCACGAGCGTGACCAAATAACCAAGTCAATCGATCACTAAAGTCCTTCTTGTTATCAGCATCCATAAAGACTGCACCCATTAAAGGTTCGATAACGCCATCAAAGCGCTTATCCAAATAAGTCGCATTATCTGTTGTTTGAACGACTGGTTCATCTAACTGTGTACCAGGAATATATACATAACCAACTGTTTCAGAGTTTGTTGCAAGCAAGCCTTTAAATTTATTAGCGAGATATTCTTTTTCTTCTTGACTAGTAGTATCAG
>CAUQUY010000077.1:0-6356 GCA_963521405.1 uncultured Streptococcus sp. | reverse complement strand
CGTTAAGGCAGCATATACAGCTTCTTTCGAAATTCTACTTACAAACGCTTTACGATTTAAATCTTTATCTTCAAACCACTGCATAGATTCCACAATCGCAACTTTATTTTTTGGAATTGCATCTCCCAATGCCCCTAGCATTGTTGCATGAATAAGGTTCTGATAATATCCACTTCCAATTTGCATAATATGAAAATCACTAGTGTTAAACACCTTATTAATACTGTAATCTTTATGGTTTGTTATTTCTAATTCTGATGAACCCAATAACAATAACGTATTGCTATCCATATTATCTTTTATAATATCTACACTCTTATATTTATCTTGACTAATACTATATCTTACAGAGTTGTCAGAAACTTTATAGTAATTGTTAATATAAGGTATATAAAAATATAAAACTGCAAGAACCGTTACAATAGATAATAGAACAGCAATCCCAAATGCTTTAATTCTAACCAACTAACATTCTCCATTCAAAATAAATTACCACCCAATTTTACCATGTTTTCAGCGAATTTCTAGTAAGTTAGGTGGATTTTTAATTAATTTTTACATTCTTTCAATCGGTAGTTTCACTTTAAATAATGACCCATGATTGAGTCTGGAAGTCAAGCTTATTTTCCCGTAATACCCTTCAATCAATTCTTTCGCAATGGATAGTCCTAACCCATTTCCTCCACGTTCTCTCGAGCGTGCTTTATCGACGCGATAGAAACGTGAAAATACTTTTTTCTTATCTTCTTCAGTTAACCCCATCCCGAAATCCTGAATACCGATTTCGACTGCTTCCGTGGTTGGAGAAAGGCTAACGATAATCTCTTTTCGATCTGTCGAATATTTCACAGCATTATCGAGTAAGATAATAATGACTTGTTCAAAATGATTTCGATAGATTGGAGAGATAATCTCCTTCTTCGTATCGATATCTGCGATAAACGTAAAGTCTGGATAGAGTATTTTGAAGTTTGTTACAATTTGCTCTACTGTCGCCACGACTTCCGTTTTGGCATCTTTATATTGCTCTCTTACCTGAGGAGCACGCGATAAATCAAGCATCTCTTGAACGAGCGTCTTCATGCGTTTAATTTCCGCTAGAGAGGCCGTGAGAGACTCTTCCAGCACTTCTGGGTCATCTTTCCCCCAACGGTTTAAAAGCTTCAAATGTCCTTCTACGATTGCGACAGGCGTACGTAATTCATGAGATACATCTTCAACGAAATGCTTTTGTTGAGCAATATAGAAACTAATCTTATCTAGTAGCTCGTTAAATTGTTGCGATACAATCGCAAACTCGTCATTCTTCTTCGGTATAATCAGACGTTTTGTCTCAATATTTTCTTCATTAATTGACGCGATAATATCATGAATTTCTTCAATTGGCTTGGAAATGAGTCGCGAAATGAAATACGCAAGCCCTATTGAGACAATTCCTTCCATCACAATGAGCTGAAGGAATAAAAAGCGCAATTGCTTCTTCAATTCAGCCAGCTTCATCATTCGATTGGTTACTTGCAAATGTCCAATCAAGACACGAGAATTTCTGGAAAGGATTGGCATCATCACTTGCACACTTTCCTCCCCGGTCGATAGCGTCACATATTGAGCCTCGAGTTTACTCGATACTTGCGGGCGGTCTTGCCATTGTTGCGTTTGGAATAATAACTCTTTACTCGTATCAAAGACGCGAATATTCACTTCTTCATTCATCGGATAGAAACTACTATTCTTTTTATAAACCTGGTTCTTGTCTAATTCATATTGTTCCGCTTTGTTTAGAACAGCAAGAATGTCTTCACTTGTTAATTTCTCCGTTTTTTCCGATAACAAATCCGCGATAACTTGTGCGTAAACCACCGTCTGATTTTTCTCATTGTCACGTAGGCCGATAAGTTGACCCTCAATCAAAATCGCAGTCAATACAGCTAATAACGCAAAAATGGTGGCCGACATCACCCACCACCATTTTTTTGCTACCGATTTATGTTGGTTTTGGTCCTTCATATGTAGCTCCTCAGCTTCTCATTACATATCCAGTTCCACGAACGGTTTGAATATAACTTTCTCGTCCTGGTACATCAATTTTATTACGGATATAACGAACGTATACGTCAATCACATTTGTCTCGACTTCGTTCTTATAGCCCCATACTTCTTTTAATAACACTTCACGTGAAAGAACAATATCAATGTTTTCCATCAGCAATAAGAGTAATTCATATTCTTTCTTCGTTAAATCAATGACCTCTCCCGCACGACGAACGACGCGGTTTTCCACTTCCACCACAAGGTCGCGATATTCCACTCTTGTTTGTTTCACAACACGAGATTGTTCTTCCATTTGTAGACGTCTAAAGAGTGCGCGTAGTCTTGCAAGAATTTCTTCGATTTCAAACGGCTTCACTACATAGTCATCTGCCCCTTGATCAAGCCCTGCAACACGGTCCATCACTGAATCGCGCGCTGTCATAATGATGACTGGTGTTTGTTTTACTTGGCGAAGACGACGAACGACTTCTAATCCATTCATTTCTGGTAACATTAAATCTAATAAAATAGCATCCCAATGCTCATCAATGGCTGCTTGTAATCCGCTACGGCCATCTGCACACACTTTTGTTTCATAGCCTTCATGTTTTAATTCTAATTCAACAAAGCGACTTAAATTCTTTTCATCTTCAATAATTAAAATACGTTGATTCGCTGGCATTTGGAAACTCCCTTCTCTATTCTTCCCTAACAGATTTATCATACCATATTCATAAGATTCTTAACAGAATTTAATGAAATTTTCTGTCAATTTCATTAAATTAGACAATCAAAATTAACATATATGTTAATTTTGGATAATAAAAAGAACTAATCTACAGAGTAGATTAGTTCTTTTATTTATATAATATTTGTTTCGTTTATTGAACTTGTTCTTCAGTAGTCGTTTGGACTGTTGTTTCAGGTACTGCTTCAACTTTCTTAATAGGAATTTGTTCTGTTGTAGTCGATACTTTAGGGGTGTCTCTCCAAACACCCTCTTGATCAACATAGTAACCGCCTGGAGTTACTGCATTTCTAAGCATCGCACCTGACTTGTCAAAGTAATGCCAATTATTACCTAATTTGATCCAACCTGTCTGCATTACACCGCTGCCGTCAAAATAATACGTTGAGTGATAAACTTGGTATAAGCCTGTTACCATTTTTCCATTTTCTGCTAAATAGTACCACTTATTATTTTCTTGATACCATCCAGTCTGCATTGCACCACTGCTCTTGAAATAATAATAACCTCCAGCTATCCACTTCCAACCAGTTTGCATTGCTCCACTATCAGTAAAGAAATACTTAGTTCCAGCTATTTCTTTCAAACCAGTTTCCATTGCTCCTGATCCATTTAAGAAATACCAAACACCACTAATTTGTTTCCAGCCTGTTTGTAAATATCCATTTGAATCAAAGTAATACCAGACACCACTAGATTGTTGCCAGCCTGTTTGAAGGGTTCCTGATGAACTAAAGAGGTAGCGATTGTTTCCAATTGTTTGCCAGCCTGTAACCATTCCACCGGAACTATTTAAATAGTACCAAGAACCACTCAAATATTTCCATCCTGTCTGCATATACCCATTGTTATCAAAGAAATACCAAACGTTACTAATCTGTTGCCAGCCTGTTTGCATTGCTCCTGCTGAATTGAAATAGTACCAAATACCACTTAATTGTTGCCACCCAGTTTGCATTACACTTGAGCTGTTAAAATAATACCAAATACCACTGATTTTCTTCCATCCAGTCACCATGACATAATTTTCGTAATAATACCATTTACTATCAACTTGTTCCCAACCAGTAGCTTTTACTTTATTTAATGGTTTCCCATCCTCTCTACGCGAGCGATATTGGCCACCTGATTTATAAATCTCACAGGCTGTTCCATCTTTATCCCGATCTAGATGCCCAGCATATCCCTCTTCTCCAACTAAAATATCCCCATAACCAGCTGCCCATGCCTCTGAACAATTTCTAAAATGAACGGTATCTGCATGTACTGTGTTATCTACTGGAATAATAAAAGATACTAAAACTGCAAAAAAACAAATAATTACTTTTTTTAATTTCATACCTAAACTCCTTTTCAAAGTGATAACTTCATTATAAATGAAACCGTTATCTTATTCAATCGAATATTGTACATTCATCAAAAAAGCCCTAGCCAAATTGGCTAGGACTTCATCATTTATCATTATTGTTCAATCTCTTTTTCTTGAGCCCATTCGAAGTGGAATGTTCCTGGTTTGTCTACACGGTTGTAAGTATGTGCACCGAAGTAGTCACGTTGAGCTTGAATTAAGTTTGCAGGTAATGTTTCTGAACGGTATGAATCATAGTATGCTAATGCACTTGAGAATGTTGGTACTGGGATACCAGCACGAACAGCCGTTACAACAACATCACGAACTGCATCTTGGTAGGATTCAGTTACATATAAGAAGTACTTATCTAATAATAAGTTCTTCAATTGAGGATCACGTTCGAACGCATCTGTAATCTTTTGTAAAAATTGCGCACGGATGATACATCCAGCACGGAAGATTTTAGCAATTTCGCCGTAGTTTAAGTCCCAATTGAACTCTTCACTTGCTACGCGCATTTGAGCAAATCCTTGCGCGTAACTCATAATTTTAGAGAAGTATAATCCTTTACGAACTTGTTCGATTAAGGCTTGACGTTCTGAATTTGTTAATTCAGGAATCTTAGTTGCTGCTAATTCTTTGCTTGCTGCAACACGTTCTTCTTTCAATGTTGACACGAAACGAGCAAATACAGATTCAGTAATTAATGGAAGTGGCACACCTAAGTCTAATGCGCTTTGTGAAGCCCATTTACCAGTACCTTTGTTACCAGCAGTATCCATGATTACATCTACCATTGGACGACCTGTTTCAGGATCTTTTTTCGTTAAAATGTCCGCTGTGATTTCGATTAAGTAGCTATCTAATTCGCCTTGGTTCCATTCTTTGAACACTTCAGCGCATTCTTCTACAGATAATCCACCAACACGACGTAGGATATCGTAACTTTCAGCGATTAATTGCATATCACCATATTCGATTCCGTTGTGAACCATTTTTACGTAGTGACCTGCTCCGTTTGGTCCGATGTAAGTCACACATGGAGCGCCATCGTCTGCTTTAGCAGAGATTTCTTCTAAGATTGGTGCTACTAAGTCATATGCATCTTTTTGTCCACCAGGCATGATTGAAGGTCCTTTTAGGGCTCCTTCTTCCCCACCAGATACACCAGTACCGATGAAGTTGATTCCTGAGTTTGCAAGTTCTTCATTACGACGCATTGTATCACGGAAGAATGTATTTCCTCCATCGATTAAAATATCGCCTTTATCTAAGTGTGGAAGTAAACTTTGAATTGTCTTATCTGTTGCTTCCCCAGCTTTAACCATTAATAAAATTCTTCTTGGTTTTTCTAGAGACTCTACAAATTCTTCAACAGAATATGTTGGAACTAATTTTTTATCTGGATGTAGAGCAATCACTTCGTCTGTTTTTGAAGTTGTACGGTTGTAAATTGAAACGCTATAGCCACGGCTTTCAATGTTTAAAGCTAAGTTACGTCCCATAACAGCCATACCCACGACACCAATTTGTTGTTTTGACATGAAACTTCCTCCAATTTGTTTTATTTAACACATCTATGTTATCAAAAATCACGCTTTTTTGAAAGGCATTTGAATGCTTTTCTTTTACTAAAGCTCTTTTTCATTTCACTCATTTTCACTCTTAGAAAACCTTTTAACATTTAACTCTAGTAATTCACACCGATTTACGGTAAACTATTACCGAGCAAAGAAAAAAGGAGCGATTTTGTTGGCAAAGAAAAAACGTAATCTTTCAACAGTTGAAAAAATTACACGTGTTGTAGCCGTATTAATGTTAATCGGTACACTCGGCGCTATCATCTTACAAGTAGCCTTAACTGCAATGAATTATAAATAAACGAAAGACCGACTGATTTTCAGTCGGTCTTTTTTTATTGTTGTTCAATTTGGTTCAAATATCCATTATTCAGGTAACTAATCGATACATGTAATACTAGTCCTAATATAGAGAATCCATACATTGTAGCACTAATAAACATATTTGTAACACCAAGAATAATTAATCCAATTAAAATAAATTCAATGATTAAATTCTCATTGTTTGTTTTAAATTCATTCTTTATAGTCGAAACAATTGGCTTCCCAACATACCAGAAGAATGCAAGTAGTGCAATAAACCCACTATAGACTAAAATTTCTAAATATCCGTTATGGACACGATAGCTCTTTTTAACAATATAAC
>CAUQUY010000076.1:0-6384 GCA_963521405.1 uncultured Streptococcus sp. | reverse complement strand
CCCTACTAGCTCTAGACCAATATGTCACTACACGATTCTAAATATAACTAAATCAACTCAAATAGCCCAAGCAGATGTCTGCTTGGGCTATTTTTATCGATTAGTTTTGTATCATGCATGATACGTATCACGCATGATACACTTTTTATCTAAATAAAGTCAGAGACTCCACTTCTTCAACACCCATTTCCGTTAATGCTTTTGCGGCAAGGTGGATTGTTGCGCCGGTTGTATAAACATCGTCCACCAATAAGACTTTTTTTGGAATCATGACTCCCTCTTTAATCCTAAACGGTTGTTTTAGTTTCAGACGCTCCTGCCTTGTCTTCTCCGATTGCTTCTTTCCGCTGCCAAAATGTTCCAAAAGAGAAACGGTAGGCACACGGCATTCTTCCAGTAAAGTTGGAATCGTCTCGAATTCTCTTTTTCTTAGACTCGTACTGGATGACGGCAATGGACAAAGAACGAAGCCCCTCTTCTGATACTTAAGCAACTCTTGTCTTAATTCCTTTATCACCAACGTCATCACTCTTGTATCTCCTACAAATTTGAATAACTCCATAAACTTCCGCGCAGCCTCGTCATAAGCATATAAGGCCGTATTCTTTAGGAGTACCGCTTCTTTTACTTGATGCCATTTTTGACAATCCGGGCAAACTCCCACTTTCGTCATCAACCGTCCACACTCTAGGCAAGTTGGATGTTGTTTTAATTCCATAAACGGATGCTCACAATTCACGCAGATACACTTTCTGTTTGCTCCTAGTAAAAACGAGAGTATTGGCTGAACTCGCTCCACTTCCTCGCCGCACCATAAACATTTCATCCGTGTTCCCTCCCAAGAAACGCTTGTCGATTTAAGTCTTCGATTTCCCTGACCGCCTGAACCATCGCCTTTGTTTTCCCATTATGAAAATACACAACTTCTCCTGTTGGGCATTCTGCGGTCCGTCCAACACGTCCTGCGATTTGCACGAGTACTTCTCTTGAGAATTCCTCTTCGTGCGCATTGACGACACAAACATCGACGCCTGGAAAAGTCACTCCTCGCTCGAGAATCGTTGTTGTCACTAGAAAATCGAGCTCTTCTGCTCTCATCTTCGCGATTCTTTCTTGCCGATACACTTCTTTAGAACTAACCGTCTCGAATTTCGCATTTTGAAACTGTCGTCTAAGTGCTACTTCTACCGGATTAAGAAGTGTAATTCGTGGTACAAATAGCAACAATCGTTTCCCCTCTTTTAAATGTTCCTCTATAAACCGCTGCACCGGTTTAGGTACTTTCTTCTTTTTCAGTTTTTTCTCTAAGTCTCCAATATAACTCATCGTCGGTACTACTAATGGCTTCTTATGATATCTCTCTGGTAGCAAGGATACCGACAACTCTTTTCGTTTGATTCTTCTCTCTAGCGTCTGGGACGGGGTCGCCGTTAAATACAGCAAACATCCGTCCTCTTTCACCGCACGATGGACTGCGTGAATCAATAACTCATTATCCCGGTATGGGAAAGAGTCCGTCTCATCAATCACGACCAAATCAAATGCGCGGTAGAACCTGAGCATCTGGTGCGTCGTCGCAATCGTAAGTGGCACTCTCTTGTAGCCTTCTTCGGACTGCGAGTGAAGGACGTTCTGCTCGACTGTTGGAAAAGCCTCCTTCAAACGAGGCGCAAGTTCAACACATACATCGATTCTTGGTGCAGCAATAGCCACTCTCTTTCCTTGTTGCACCATCCATTCGATGCTTGCAAAAATCATCTCTGTTTTCCCAGAACCTGTCACGGCCCAAAGTAGGTGCTCACGGAATCCTGTTTGCTGTACGACATCCAGGCACTCCAAAGAGAGCTGTTCCTGTTTTGCACTCAATGTATGTTTATAGTGCGCTAATGCTCCTGTTCTTTTTGGAAAAGGCTGCTCTTCTTCAGGAGTCGCAATCACCACGCTACAAGCCTTCACCTTTCCCATCCCAATACACTTCAAGCAGTACCAACATTCACCGTCTTCACAATTCAGGCAAGGCCCTTTGGCAAATTCCAACGGATCCGTATTCCCACAAAACTGGCACTCTTTCTTCCCGTTTTTCACGGTAATCCCAACCTCTAGCACTGCATTAGTAGAAACTTCATGCTCTTTTAGCATCGATTGATAGACCGCTTGAATACGTCCAACCGCTCCTTCCATCCCACTCACCTCACCCCTAACTACGCAAAAAAATCAGAAGAAGATTTCTCTTCTTCTGATTTTTGTTTGAAAGGAGTGCTTCTATTATGAGAAGAATGCGAGTAATACACCTGCAGCAATCGCACTACCGATAACTCCGGCTACGTTTGGTCCCATTGCGTGCATTAATAAGTAGTTACTTGGGTCTTCTCTTTGTCCTTCTTTTTGTACAACACGAGCGGCCATTGGTACGGCAGATACCCCTGCAGCACCGATCATTGGATTGATTTTACCGCCAGATAATTTGTACATCAATTTACCCATTAGAACCCCAGCTGCTGTTCCTCCAGCAAACGCGATTAATCCTAACAAAGTAATTTTAAGAGTCGATACTGATAAGAATAATTCCCCTGTTGCTTTCGCTCCAACGGTTAACCCTAAAATAATGGTTACCCCGTACATCATCGCATTTTGTAGAACCTTTGTAATGTTTGGAACTACCTTAATTTCTTTAATTAAGTTACCGAGCATTAAGCATCCTACTAACGGTGTTGCACTTGGTACTAATAAGCTGACAAAAATTGTAACAATGATTGGGAAAAGAATTTTTTCCGTTTCACTCACTTTACGGTTTTCTGTCATCTTAACAAGACGTTCTTTCTTCGTTGTGAGCGCACGAATAATTGGCGGTTGAATAATTGGCACAAGCGCCATGTATGAGTACGCTGCTAGGGCGATTGCTGGTAATAAGTGCGGTGCAAGTCTTGTCGTTAAGAACAAGGCTGTTGGTCCATCCGCACCCCCGATAATCCCTACTGAAGCAGCTTCTTGAGGTGTCATTCCCCACATTACTGAAAGGAAGAATGCGACGAAAATACCGAATTGAGCTGCCCCACCAAGCAAGATTGTCTTTGGATTTGCAAGTAGCGGTCCAAAGTCTGTTGAAGCCCCTAAACAAAGGAAAATCATCGGTGGATAAATCCCAAGGTTTGTTCCTTGATATAAGTAATACAAGAGTCCACCAGGTCCATTTTCAGTAGGAGCATCCATCAATCCTGCTAATGGTAAGTTTACAAGGAGCATCCCGAACGCAATCGGAACCATTAAGTATGGTTCATACCCTCGTTTAATCCCTAGATATAGAAACACGCAGGCGATAATTAACATAATGATATTTTGAATTGTTAAATTATAGAGCCCACTCGTTTCAATCAACTGTTGAATGACTTCCATAAACCATCGCCTCCTAAATCGTTAAGAGTGGTTGGTTCGATTCGACAGATTCATTACTTGATACATGAATTGCTTTCACAACACCATCAGCCGGAGCAAGGATTTCATTTTCCATCTTCATGGCTTCTAAAATCACAAGTACATCTCCTTTTTTCACTGCATCACCGACATTTTTATTGACCGATAATACAATCCCTGCCATTGGAGCAGGCACCACTTCACCGTCCCCTGTTAGAGCAGGTGCTGGCGCAGCTTTCTTTTCTTCCACTGGCGCGCTAGGTGCTGGAGTTGGAGCTGCTGCTAATTTTTGTGCTGCTTCTTCATTTGAAATTTCTTTTAGTGAGACGATAAATGTTTCGCCATTCACTTCTACTTCGTATTTTTTCATTTAGTCCACCTTCTTTTCAATCGATACAATTTCAAAGTGCTTGTCTGGAACATCCGCACTCGCTTGTGTTAAAGCGACCAGTGCGGCAACTCGAGCAAGTTTATTCGTTTCAAATAGTGTTCCATCATTTGTTGGAGCTTCAGGTTTCACCTCAACTGGTTTTCCTACAACTCCAGCTGTTGGATGGCTCTTTGCTTCCAGGATTTGGATAACTTTAGAGCTTCCTTGCATGAGGAACATTAGAATCGTCAACATCACAAATACAATTCCCATTGAAACGATTGTGATCCATAGGATTTCTAATAAACTTAGTTGCATAACTCTCTCCTCACTTTACAGTCGCAAAAATCTTCACGATTTCAGATGGTTTTTGCCATTGTCCATTCTTCTTGAGCAAGAATTCTTTGCCGACTTTAGGGAAGAGTGCGTAAGTTAAAACATCTTCGTCACTTCTTGCTAAATCTCCAAGTTCTGCTTTGAGTGTTTCGAATTCTGGTGGCAAGTGGTTTGCTGGTCGATCGCTGATGACTTCTTGGTCACCAATGATGCTTCTTCTGAAGCTTTCTTGAATTGGTACTGGTGATTGTCCATAAGAACCAAGTAAGTAAGCTTTCACTTCGTTAGAAACCACTTTGTAGCGTTGGCCTGTAAGAACGTTCATCGTTGCTTGTGTTCCCACCATTTGACTCATTGGAGTTACGAGCGGTGGATATCCAAGGTCTGCTCTTACTTTAGGCACTTCTTTTAATACTTCTTCGTATTTATCTGTTGCACCCGCTTGCGTTAATTGAGAATACATATTCGATAACATTCCACCAGGCACTTGATATAAAAGCGCACGTGGGTCTGGTGTTAACATTTTTGGATTTAATGTTCCATCTTTAATGTATTTATCTTTAATTACTCGGAAGTGGTCTGCAACTGGTTCTAATTTTGCCAAATCAACGGAGATGTCATAGCCTAGTTCGCGAAGAGCGATGACTAATGATTCCGTTGGTGGTTGGCTTGTCCCTTCACTAAGTGGTGAAAGGGCCGTGTCGATGCGGTCTGCACCAGCTTCAATGACTGCTTGATAAGTGAGTTGTGCAATACCGCTTGTGCAGTGTGTATGCACGACGATTGGAACTGTAATCACTTCTTTTAATGCGCGAACGAGCTCAATACCACGAGCTGGTGTTAAAATTCCGGCCATGTCTTTCACACAGATAGAATCCGCACCCATTTCTTGCATTTTTGCTGCTAGTTCTTTGTAGTATTCAATCGTGTGCGCATCACTAATCGTATAGCAAATTGTCATTTGTGCTTCTTTACCTGTCTTCTTCACAGCATTTAGTGAAGCTTCCAAGTTACGAACGTCATTTAACGCATCGAAAATTCTGAAAATATCAATCCCGTTTTCTGCTGATTTTTCGACAAATTTTTCGACAACATCATCGGCATAGTGACGATATCCTAAAATATTTTGACCGCGTAACAACATTTGTAACGGTGTCTTCTTTAAATGTTTTTTCAAGGTGCGAAGTCTGTCCCATGGATCTTCGTCTAAGAAACGAATACAGGCATCAAACGTTGCTCCACCCCAACATTCCAAAGAGGCAAATCCTGCCTCGTCTAATTGATCTAAAACAGGGAGCATATCTTCAATTCGCATACGGGTTGCCATCAAAGATTGATGGGCATCCCGTAAGATTGTATCTGTAATTCCTATTTTTCGAGTCATCACCGAACACTCCTTTCACTATAATACGTCGATAAAGCGTTCGATTGTCTTGATGCTTTCAAGGGCATCTTGAGGAATTTGATGTTCTGGATTTGCATCGTTAAATGCTTTCAAGTAATCCAAACGGAATTGCATACGATCACGAATTAATTCAGCGTATTCGCCATTCATGTCAGGCACTTCGTAACCTTCAACTGGTAAGTATTCCATTCCTGGAAGACCACCGAATAATTCAAAGTTTGCTTTGCCATCAACAACTGTTTCGATGACGCCAAGTGAAACTTCTTTTGTAACTTTCTTACCTAAGAAATCTCCTGTATTGATGATGTAGCAGTCTACACCTTTATCAAATAATGCTTTGAATTTTTCGTAGTCTTCTACTAATGGATATACACGGAATGGGTTTGCGTATGGTTCGATAACGAGCGCATCTAAGTTTGCCCCAGCCCCTGTATTTTCAGCAGTAGAACGTTTTGTCATTAATGTACATCCTAAAATAGATGCTAAACGTGGATCTGTGATTTTCACTAATGGTGGTAGTGCATCATCTTTCATGATCCAGAAAATAGATTGAATTGGTTCTTGAATCTTATCAACACGGTTTGGTGTTGAATAACGAGATTTAATAGTACGTCCGTTACCGTTACGAATATCTTCAGTTACTAAAACTTTACGGCCGTTTTCATCCAGAGTCACACCACAGTTTTGAACCGTTACGAAGTAATCTTGTTCTCTGTGCCCTGCTGGATAGTCATTTGTTTTGTCGAAGTAAGAAGGTTCCAAAGCTACAGATGAACCATCTTCTACCGAAATCACAAATGCATCGTCGTGTAATACTTCAATGTCGTATTTATCGTCATGTTTTGCGTGTGTTAATGTAGAC
>CAUQUY010000075.1:0-6435 GCA_963521405.1 uncultured Streptococcus sp. | reverse complement strand
ACCAGGAGCAGCACACGTATCGAGCACTTTATCCCCAAGATGTAAGCCACCTACTTGAGCCACTAATGAAGAAGACTCATCTTGAACCGTTACGATACCTTCTTTGAATGCTTTCGATTGTAGTAAATCTCCTTCCTCGACAATAACTGCTCGAGGAGATAACTTACTTGGCTGAACTGTTACACCTTCTTCTTTTAGAAGAGTTTGCGCTTCTTCAATTGACATATTCGGATTTTGAACACGCGCACTTAAATGTGGCGCAATATTTAAACTTGGGAAAATTTCTCTAGCCTCTTCCCCGTATTGTTCAAATAATAAATCCACAATCCAGCGCGGCATACTATATTCAACACTCAAACGTTCACGTTCATCTTTAATAGAAGAAACTCCATCGAATTCAGCACGTTGAACATTTCGAAGAACACCGTTGACGAATTTGGCAATCCCTTGATGGCCACGTTTCTTCGCAATTTGAACGGCTTCAAAAATAGCTGCATGATCAGGCACTCGGTCTAAATACGCCATTTGGTATACAGTCATTCGTAGGAGACTTAGCACCCATAATTCCATTTTCTTTTGTTTCTCGATAAATGGTTTTAAATAGAAGTCTAATGTCAGTTTACGCTGAATCGTTCCATAGAATAATTCCGTTAATAGTCCTCTATCTCTTGCATCCAGTTTGTGCTTTTGTAACACATTTTGAAACGCAACAGTCGAGTATGCTTGATTCTTTTCTACATTCGTTAATAATTCTACGCAAATGTCACGTACATTACTCATGGTTTAATCCCTCAAAAATGGCATCATCCTTCAACAATTCTGAAAATCCATTCATAAATGCCTTCGCATCCATTTGAGCTTTCCCTGCTGGTTGAAGACGTGTAATCTCAAGAACAGTTCCGCTTCCACAAGCCACATATAAACGTCCGCCTTCTACAAATAAGCTTCCTGGTGCTTTAGTGGTTTCTTTAGACGTTAATGCAACGCCCCACATCTTCACACGATTCCCGTTTAAAATCGTAAATGAAGTTGGCCATGGACGTAATCCACGAACGAAGCAATCTACTTCAGTCGCTGTTTTATTCCAGTCGATTTGTTCTTGGTCTCTTGAAATATTTGGAGAGAACGATACTAGCGATTCGTCTTGTTCTACTTCAGTTATCGTTCCAGCAAATAACGCTGGTAATGTTTCAATCAATAAGTCTGCTCCAACAACGCTTAATTTTTCAAACATACTAGCAACGTCATCTTCACCAGTAATTGGAATGGCGCGTTGTGAAATAATCGCACCCGCATCCATCTTCGCAACCATTCGCATAATTGTTACGCCTGTTTCTTTATCTCCATTCATAATTGCATAATGGATTGGCGCCCCACCACGATATTTTGGTAGTAATGACGCATGAACGTTCACCGCACCAAAACGTGGGAAGTTTAAAAACTTCGTTGGCAAGAATTGACCATAAGCTGCCGTTACAATTAAATCTGCATCTAGTTGCATCAACTCTTCCAATTCCTGCGACCCACTTAATTTTTCAGGTTGATAGACAGAAATATCATGCTCCAATGCGACTACCTTTACAGGAGTTGGTGTAATAATCTTCTTACGTCCAACTGCACGGTCTGGTTGTGTCACAACAGCAATCACTTCAACTGTGTCATCTTCAATTAATCGTTTCAAAACACCTGTTGAAAATTCAGGCGTTCCCATAAAAATAACTTTCTTCATTTTTCACCTCTATAAGAAATGTTGTGGTTCCATATCAATCGTCATGAGTAATTTCTTCGAACCCACTTCTTGCGTTTCCATCATCAATTGCTCAAGAAACTCTTGCAGTTGCGGTTCGTTTTTGTATTTCACAATAATTTGGAAATAATAACGATTATTCATTCGCGCAATCGATTTAGCAGTTGGGCCTAACACAACTGCATTCGGCGACACGTTCGCCTTCAACGCCTTATGCACTTCAACGGCTTTCTTCAAAGCCACCCCTTCTTCTTCACTAGAGAAAGTAATCATCGTTGTAAAGAAGTACGGTGGATAGTTTGCCATATGACGCATCCGCATCTCTGTTTCAAAGAATCGTTCATACTGATGACCTTGCGCTAATTGAATCGCATAGTGAGTTGGGTTATAAGTTTGGATAAATACCTCACCTGGTTTATCCCCACGCCCCGCACGTCCTGAAACTTGGGTCAGTAGTTGGAATGTTTTTTCCGAGCTTCTAAAGTCAGGAATATTCAATGCCGTATCTGCATTAATTACTCCAACGAGAGTTACGTTAGGATAATCTAGACCTTTTGCAATCATCTGCGTTCCAATTAAAATATCGGCTTCTTGATTCTCAAACTGTTTCAGAATCGCCTCATGTTGCCCTTTACGTCTTGTCGTATCCACATCCATTCGTACAATGCGAGCATCTGGGAACACTTCTTGCAATTCTTCTTGCACCTTCTGCGTTCCTGTTCCAAAATAACGGATTTGTCGGCTATGACATTTCGGACAGAAATTAGGAATATGTTCTTCATGCCCACAATAGTGGCATTTCATACTTCTTGTATCCATATGAAGCGTTAATGAAATATCGCAATTTGGACATTCTAGTACCGTTCCACAATCACGACAAAGTACAAAAGAAGAATATCCACGTCGGTTCAATAGTAAGACACTTTGTTCTCCTCGTTCTAATCGTTTTTCGACCGCATCTAGTAACGTCTTCGAAAACGATCCTTTTTGATGAACGAATTCTGTTCTCATATCAATCAAATGAACTTCTGGTAATAGTTGCGCCCTTGCACGCTTCGTTAAACGCAAGAGAGTATACACTCCCTTTTGTGCACGCGCACGAGATTCAAGACTTGGAGTCGCACTTCCTAACACCACTGGACAGTGATGATATTCCCCACGCCAAATCGCGACATCGCGAGCGTGGTATCTTGGAGACTCATCTTGTTTATACGTTGCTTCGTGTTCTTCATCTAAAATAATAATTCCGATGTTTTCTAATGGAGCAAAGACCGAAGAACGAGCACCGACCACAATGTCTGCTTCTTTATTCTTAATCTTACGCCATTCATCGTATTTTTCACCGACACTTAACCCACTATGAAGCACCGCTACACGGTCTCCAAAACGCGACTTGAATCGGTCGACCATTTGAGGAGTCAATGCGATTTCTGGAACGAGCATCATCGCGCTCTTTCCTTTCTCAATCACTTCCCCAATCCATTGTAAGTACACTTCTGTTTTCCCAGAACCTGTAACACCTTCTAACAAGTATACTTTCGATGTTTCAGTATCGATAGATTCTTCTTTCACTCGATCAAATGCTTTTTGTTGTTCAGGATTTAACTGGAATGGAGCACTCTTTTTAAAGACTCTTCCTTTATAAGGATCACGGTTCACTTCTTTTTGAACAATCGTAATCCAATTACGTTCTACTGCGAATTTTAAATCGGCTGTTGTGAAATCCGTATCCTCTAAGAAACGTCTCTTTTCGATTTCCATCACTTCCATCGAAGCTAGTGTTTTTAAGAGCGCTACTTTTTTCTTTGCACGCGCAGAGATTGTAGGGATAAACTCCTCGTATTCTTTCATCACGTAATTCAATCGGATCCAGTCTTCTGTCTTTACCTTGGCACGGTCTTTGACAAGTGTCTCGATGACCACTGCGCCTTCTTTTTTCAACTTCATCAATTGTTTTAAATAATCTTGTGGCAGGTCATCGGTATAAAGCAATGTAGTTTCGTAATGGAAAATCTCTCGAAATACATCTTCATGTTCTTTCGGATTCACTAACACAAATCGTTTTTCATAATTGGATTTCAACATCGCTGGAAGCATCGTTTGATAACATTGAATAAGGAAGGCATGAACCTTCTTCGATAAATACGCTCCAAGCTCTATCATCTCTGGTGATAAGACGGGATCTAAATCCATTAAATGCAAAATATCTTTTACTTCTCCGTCAAAATCAACTTCGTCACTAAGCGCTAGTACGAATCCAGAAATACTTCGTCCGCCAAACGGAACTGCAACACGCATTCCTACTTCAATACTCTCTTGTAAATTTTCTGGGACATGATAATCAAACGGTCGATTCACTTGAATGACTGGAACATCAACAATGACTTTTGCAAACATCTTCTCACCTCCAAAATAGTTTTACTACTCATTATACCATAATGCACTTTAATTTGTTGTCGCTTGCTCTACGCTAATAAACTACGAAAACAAAAAAGTCAAGGGAGTTTCCCTTGACTATAAATTTGATTATACGTGTTCTGGTTTGCTGTCTTCACGGATTGTTAAGTCACCCGCAACAACTTCTTCCAACGCACGACCTACGTTTTTATGTGATTCGTAATGTTCTAACATTGGTGGTTCATGGTGGTGTAACTCATGTGCACGTTTACTTGATAAAATAACTAATGAATATTTTGAATCGATTTTTTTCAATAATTTATCGATTGATGGATATAACATCATATTGGTCTTCCCTCTTTCTACTCTTCTTCTAAAATTTCTTCTAATTCATCTTCGAACTCTTCAATGCTTTCCAAGTTTCTTTGGATGCGTAAATGTTCTGTTTGAATAATTGCTTCGATTTGTTGAACCGCATTTTCTACTTTGTCATTGACAACAGAGTAATCATAATACTTCATCAAACAAAGTTCTTCTCTTGCAACCTTCATACGGTTTTTAATCACTTCGTCTGAATCTGTTCCACGGTTTACGATGCGAGATTCTAGTTCATGCAAATCAGGTGGTGTTAAGAAAATAAACACCCCATCTGGCATAGCTTCACGTACTTGAAGCGCTCCTTGAACTTCAATTTCTAAGAATACATCTTTTCCTTTGTCTAATGTTTCTTGCACATAATCTAAAGGCGTTCCGTAGTAGTTTCCTACATACTCCGCGTATTCTAATAATTTTTTATTTGCAATCATCTCTTCAAAATCTTCTCTTGATTTGAAGAAATAATCTTTTCCATCCACTTCACCTGGTCTTGGCTTACGAGTCGTTGCAGATACAGAGTACACGAATTCTTGATTGTCTTTTGCAAAAATTGCTGCACGAACTGTTCCTTTACCGACACCTGAAGGTCCAGATAAAACGATTAATAAACCTTTTCTTGCCATAATCGTTTGAAAACTCCAATCTCTTTACATCTTTTTACTATAGTATCACAAACACTATTCTCTCAACAACCAAAAGTATTGTAAATTCAATAAAAAATCATTATCCGTCTGTTTTCTTTTGGTTTTCCATAATTTCAGTAAACTACTTCACACGTTTTATACTCAAAACAAAAAGGCTGGAAAATTCCAACCTTTCCTTTATGCAATTCGAATATTTTTCCACCGTCCACTTCTAAATCGAAGGAGAATAATCATGTCTCTGATAAATTGGTCGATAAAGACTGCATACCATGCACCAGCAAGTCCCCATCCAAAGAAGTTTACAAATACATATCCTACACTCAATCGAATGACGCATGATCCGATAAAAATTGCAATGAGTGGCCATACTGTATCTCCTGCCCCACGCAGTGCTCCAGAAGTAATCAATTGATGACTTTGGAACGGTTGAACGAACGCAACGATGGATAAAGCAATAACGGTATTTTGAATAATTTCCACGTTATCCGTATACATTCCTGCAAGCAGTGTTGCTCCAAAATAAATCGAAGCAGACATCATAATCGCTAAAGTTAACCCGATACGCTGGCACATCTTGGTATAGCGCTCTGCCAACTTTTCATTTTTTGCTCCAAGCGATTGCCCCATCAGTGACGAAGCTGTAATCCCGAATGCTTGAGCTGGAGAATACGATAACGAAAGTACATTCAAAGCAATTTGGTGAGCCGCATAGACATTGTTTCCTAACCCTGAAACAATCTTCAAAAACATAATAACGCCAAAACGTAGTGCCATTTGTTCTAATGCTGTTGGAATACCGATACGGACTAAATCACGCATTACTTCTACTCTAAATTCAAATTTTTCCTTGAAATCCAGTTTTAAAATACTCTTACCCGATAAAATATAACGTACATTTAAGGTCATCGCGATTAAATTGGATACAGCTGTTGAAATCGCAGCTCCTGTAACGCCTAATGCTGGGAAGCCAAACATACCGTAGATTAAAATGGCATTTCCTAAAACATTGAAGCTATTCGCTATAATATTATTCTTCATCGGTATTTTCGTTTCGCCAATTCCTCGAAGCGCTGCCGTTACAGTAAATGATAACGACTGGAAGATAAATCCAATAGTGACAATTCTAAAGTAGTCCACACCGACATTAATAACCGTCGCGTCTCCTCCAAGTAAAGATAAGATTTCTGGGGCGAAAATCAGCATCAAGATTGCTGTTGGCGTCACACAGAACACCATCGCAAGAATCATTACATGCTTCAGAATACTTCCCAT
>CAUQUY010000074.1:0-6457 GCA_963521405.1 uncultured Streptococcus sp. | reverse complement strand
TAGTTGCTTAATCCCTTCCTAAAATTCTTCATCAACACTATTTGACAAAGAGCCATTTAAAAATGTGTCCAGGATTCTGGGTACATATCACAACCAATCCCGTAAAATGATTCCGGAGAACCTGCGGATTCATCGTAGTAGTAACGTGTTTAGCCTCACATGCGAATTAGTTGGCGTTGGAATTTATTCCTTACGCCAACTTTGAGGCTGTGAAGGTGAGAGACTCAAAGAGGCTCGAACCGGTGCAACGTTACAACGACGATGAAAGAATCCACAAGGATTCGAAGGAATCATTTCAAGCACCTAACAAGGTATTGACGTCATTCAGTCTTTTTTATATGTCTAGTTCTTTCATCAAGTTCTCTACGCACTGTACAACAGAGGAGTCGAAGTCTTTGCGATAGACGAGCTGGATGTTCCGTTTTGGTGTGAAGCCATCGAGTTTGAGTTTGGAAAGGTAGCCGCTCTCCAAGTCTTTTTTTACAAGAAGCTCAGACACGATGGAGATACCGAGCCCGTGCGCCACGGCTTCCTTGATACTGTACTGATTATCCACCACAAACGGCTGCCGGCTCATAAACTCCGGCTCCTGGAGCTGCGCCAATAAAAACTTATGTAGCGACGACTGACTCCCTTTGGAAATATATCGTTCCTCGTTTAGGTCCGCGAGCGTGCAGTGACCGCTTTTTGCCAGCGGATGATCCGCCTTACAAATCACAATGAGCGAATCCTCGTAGACCGTTGTACTCGCAAATTGCTTCATATCCACTGGAATATACTCCGAGAAGAACGCCAGCTGGATTTTCCGGGCGTCCAAGTCCGCAAGTATCACCTTCGAGCGGTCGACCTTAATCGATACTTGATGGTCGGGGAAGGCGTCGTTTAATAGCGGCAGGAGAGCAGGCAGAATCGTCGACCCAATAAACGGCGTCGCTCCGATAATAATCGAACGACTCGTCGTATCGGCCAATTCCCGCAGCGCGTTCAAGCCACCGTTCATCGTTGCTACCACTTTCTTTGCCGTCTCATAGAACAGTTTGCCGTATTCGGTCAGCGTTAAGCTCTTATGCGTGCGCTCAATCAGCGGATACCCAAGCTCTTCCTCCAGGCTCTTGATTTGTTTCGTGACATTTGGTTGCGAAGTATATAATTCTTCTGCGGTTTTCGTAAAGCTCATCGTCTCGCAGAGGGTTTTAAAGGTTTGTAATTTATCGATATTCATGACATCCCGCCTTTCCACACTAGTATATCATAATCATTCTAAATTGTTATACAAATGCATAACAAAATGGAATACAAAACGTCAAAAAGTGAATTGGACGCACTCCGTTATTCTCAGTACACTGTATGTAACGTCAAGGACGAAAAAAATAACAAACGAAAGGTGATAAAACCATGAGTAAAGAGAAAAACAAAAAATCCGCTCTGTGGGGCATTCTTCTCGCATTAGCCGCATTCCTCATTATCGTATTTATGCCGCCAATGGAAGGACTCTCAGTCGCAGCACAACGTAGTTTGGCTATCTTTGTATCAGCACTTATTTTATGGATTGCAAAACCAATTCCAATTTATCAAACATCGATTATAGCCGTATTACTACTTCCATTAATTGGAGTCGTTGAAAAGCAAAAAGAAGCGTTTGGAACTTTAGGTTACGACATTATTTGGTTAATGGTAGCCGCATTCGTATTAACTTCAGCTATCAGCGAAACGAACCTCGGGAAACGTATCGCGCTCTCAATGGTCGTGAAATTCGGACGCACGAAGGTACAGACACTAGCCGTATTACTAGCCGTAAACTTCATTCTAGCGTTCTTCGTACCATCAACAACAGCCCGTGCTTCATTAATCTTGCCAATCTCAATCGTATTATTACAAATTTACAATGAGCTTCCAGGAGAATCGAACTTCGGGAAATTAATGATGTTACAAAACGTTCAAAACAACGCGTTCGCAACATCAATGGTTATGACAGCAACATCAGCACAAGTAATCGCAATTGGTTTCATTAACAAACAAACAGGGTCAAACCTTGGTTACATGGACTGGTTAATCGTGTCAATGCCACAAGCGATTCTTACAGCCGTAATTATCTTCTTTATCGGTGTGAAATTATACAAAGTGGGTAAAGAAGCCGGCGAAGAAGCAATGGCAAACGTAAAAGAAACGTTGAAGAAACAATTAGCAGACTTAGGACCAACTTCCCCTGAAGAAAAACGTGTCGGAATCATCTTCCTTATCACTTTAATCTTATGGGCAACTGGAGACATCCAAAAGAAATATCTAGGATTCTCAATCTCAACAGAACAAACAGCCGTATTAAGTATGTTACTCTGCTTACTACCAGGTATCGGTGTATTAACTTGGAAACAAGCAAAAATCAAATGGGACTTAATGATCTTCTCTGCAGGGGCATATGCCGTAGGGAACGCATTTGACAACACAGGCGGAGCTGAGTGGATGATTACAAACTTAGTAAATGCCATCGGTTTAGATAAATTAAACCACGCTGCAGTTGCAGTCATCTTAATCTTCATCACTGTCTTCTCACACTTAATCTTCACAAGTAAGACAGTACGTACAACGATTTTAATTCCAGCGATTATCTCAATCGCAACAACAGTCGGCATGAACCCAGTGTCACTTGCATTAACATGTTCACTCGGTATCGCGACAACCATCACTTTACCACCACACTCTAAAGTAAACACATTGTACTTCGGTACAGGCTACTTCAGCGTGTTAGACGAAGTGAAATTCGGATTACTAGCATGCTTAGTACACTCAATCATCCTATCAGGAATGTACTTCGCTTGGATCCAATTCATCTACTAATCAGGAGGGGAAACTATGAAAAAGAAAATCATCGTAGCGATTGCCGACGGTGTGGGAGATCGCCCAAATGTGGAGCTTGGCGGTTTAACTCCGTTGCAATACGCGAAAACACCTCACCTCGATCAACTTGCTAAAGAAGGGATGACAGGGATTATGGACCTCATCTCACCAGGGATTACGGTTGGGACTGACATGGGACACTTAATCTTATTCGGAAATCCTTCTGTCAACTACCCAGGACGCGGACCGATGGAAGCGGCAGGAGTTGGCATGGACTTACAACCAGGAGACGTAGCCTTCAGATGTAACTTCGCAACACGTGGCGACAATAATATTGTCATCGACCGTCGTGCAGGACGTATTCGTGAACGCACGAATGAACTGGCAGCCATCATCAATGGCCTACAAATCGAAGATGTCACTTTCTTATTCAAAGAAGCAACAGAACATAGAGCCGTACTTGTAATGCGCGGAGAAGGTCTCAGTGCCAAGGTCACAGACACAGATCCAAAGGCGCCAAACGATGGCCATCCATTTAAACAAGCATTGCCAAAAGACGACAGTCCAGAAGCTGCGAAAACAGCACGCATCTTGAATGAGTTTCTTGAAGTGATTTACCCACTGATGGACCAACACGATGTCAACGTGGAACGCCGCGCAAACGGACAATTACCAGCGAACTTCGTGATTACACGTGGGGCTGGACAATTCTCAGTCATCGACCGCCTTGGCGAACAATTTGGCTATAAGGCTGCAGTCGTGGCAGGGGAAGATACCGTTCTTGGAGTCGGTCGCTTATCTGGATATGACGTGTACAAGGAAGACTCGTTCACAGGAAACATGGATACAAATGTGAGACGTAAAGCCGAAAAAGCGTTAGAGATGATCCAAGATCACGACTTAGTGTACGTTCACTTGAAAGTCACAGACGTGAAAGGGCATGACAATAAGCCATTCGAGAAAGCCCAAGGAATCGAACTCTTCGATGAAATGGTCGGCATCTTGATGGAAAATAGACCTGAAAATACACTCATCGCGCTTTGTGCAGACCACTCAACGCCTTGCGAAAAAGGTGAACATAGTGGCGAGCCTGTGCCAATCGTCATCTCAGGACCTGGAGTACGTCAGGATAAAGTCGAACACTATGACGAAATCTCTTGTGCCGAAGGAGCCATTAACCGCATCAAAGGCCGCGAATTCGTCTGGACACTGCTCGATTACTTAGAAGTCGTGCCAAAACAGGGGAACTAAAAACGAATATAATAAAGTTGAGAAACCAGGGTTAGTGCCCTGGTTTTTTGTGTGGATTACATAATTATCTATAGATACAATTGAGATAAAGATATTCTATGCGTAAGTTTCGTGAGAACGGATTTAAGGAATACACAAAAGAGATAACTACGTGAAAAATTTAGTAGAGGTATTTTAAGTGAAGAAAGAGCAAGATAGTATAATAATTGAGCAATTTAAAGGTGTTTTTGATTGAAAAAATATGCTAGATTGGTATTGCAGGATGAAGCTCGTAACATTAGAAAAATGAAAACTCATATATGCAAGAGATTAGCATAGATTGTTATGGGATGATATCAATTATGTTCTTAAAAAGTATTTAGTTTGGGGATTAAGCTAAATATTAAAGATGTCTGTAAAACAAAATTAAGAAAGAGGATGGTTAAATGGCGATATATGATGAGATAAATAGTTGTTATTATTTGACAGAAGCAGGTGAAGGAGTGGATTTTGATACTCTATTTCAAAAGATAACAACAGACGAGGATATCAATTTAGTATCATTACTAAGAATAATTAGTAAACTTAAAATAGAGATACATCAAAATCAATTGCAGCTCATGTCTATAGAAAGAACTATGGTTAATAAAGACTTATCTCAAATAATGATTTCAGACGAGGATATATTGAAATTAAGAAATTTAAACTTTAATAAACTTCCGTGTTTTTTGAGAACAAAAACTTTTGAAGTCCTGTATTTTTTTAACCAGAATAAAGAAAATGCAAAAGAAACAATAAAATCAATTGTAGATCTTTGTAATTATTATATTGAGAATAATTACTTGGATGGAATAATATATCCTTTAAAGAATGCTATATTTATTTCGAAAAAGGAGAAACTAAAAGAAGAAACAAAAAGAGTTAGAGAACTAACTTATAGTTTGCTTCGATTATATATTCAAGATAATTCAGTTCGAGAGTTTTTGGAAATATTACAGATTATAAAAGAGTATAGAATCGAAAAGAAAAAGGTGATTGTTCGATTCATTAATGAAGTATTAAGAGAAAATACTTGTGATATTTATACTATGGAAGAATTGTTGAGACTAAAGATAGAGTGTCTTGCTGATAAAAATAACATAAGACAAGCCAAATTAGAACTAGCTAGGTTGCTAGAAAAATATGTAGATGAATTAATAGTTAGAGAAGATTTTGGAAATGCTGAAAGAGAAGCTAGAAAAGCATTCGCTCTATATGTTGAATGTTCAGATAAAGAAAAAGTGGAAGAATTAACAAATAAAATTGTTTTTTTACAAACGCAAATAGCAATTAATATGCAGTCGTTTAAGTATGAAATTAATTTAAAACCAATGGTTTTAATGTTAGAGAGAAATATTGAGAAGTTGAGTTTTGAAGAAAGTATAATATATTTATCAGAATTTATTTCAGTATTTAATAAAGAAGAGTTTGAAAATCGATTGAGAAAGGAGTTAGAGAGCGAAAAGTTTTTTTTGATGAACGCTAGCGATATAAATATCTATGATGTTGATAATAGTTATATCGGAGCTATAAGTGGATATGATTGTCGAACTCAATATATAAGTGAAGATCAAATGTTCTATCATCTTCAAAAAGAATATAGATTGATAGGGATAACGATTGTTTTTCCATTTTTAAGTGTGATACGTTCAAAGTTTGATATGGATAAAAATAGTTTAGATTTTTTAATTGATAATAATGGAATAATACCTAACGGAAGAGAACAGAATTTTAAAGATGGGTTATATTTTGCATTGAAAGGTGATATTAGTAAAGCTATTCATATTCTTGTGCCACAATTAGAAAATTTACTGAGAGAATTAGCTGCTCAATGTGGCGAGACTATTATAAAAATTGAAAAGAATGGTGGGAGCAGGAAAAAAACGTTGAGAACCATTTTAACTTCAAAAATACTTTCAGATTCATTTGACGAAAATGTTTTATTCCTATTCAGAGGATTACTTGTTGAAAAATTCGGCTCAAATATTAGAAATAATATTGCTCATGGTAACGTAGATGATAGTGAAATGGATTTGGGCTCATATTTATATCTAATTGCTTGGGTGTTAAAAATGTTAAGTTGGTACTCTTTGAAAGCGAAAAATATTTCTGAAAAAATGGATTGGAAATCATTAAATAACATAGATTTGAGAGCTTTAAATAATATAATTAAGTTTAAAGACTAAGAGATATAGACTAAAAATAGTCCCGTATTCAAGATAGTATTTTGAATGCGGGGCATTTTTATAAATAAAGCAAAATAGTAATAGAAGAGAGCAAAATTAACATATTTGTTAATTGAAGTGCACCCCAAAAGTTAGACAGAAAATCTAACTTTTGGGGTGCTTTTTTA
>CAUQUY010000073.1:0-6741 GCA_963521405.1 uncultured Streptococcus sp. | reverse complement strand
TGGCAGTACTACTTAGCAAATCCTGGTGAAATCATCCAAATTTGGCATGGAGGAATAGCCATCTACGGTGGTGTCATTGCCGGTGCAGCAACTGTCTACTGGTTTGCGAAAAAAGAAAAAGTATCGTTTGCATTACTCTTAGACATCTTGGCACCTGTCGTTTTACTCGCACAAGCGATTGGACGTTGGGGAAACTTCACCAACCAAGAAGCACACGGAGAAGTCGTAACACGTGCCTTTTTAGAAGGCTTGCATTTACCAAACTTCATTATTGAACAAATGCATATCGATGGTGTTTATTACCATCCAACTTTCTTATATGAATCACTTTGGTCTTTTGTCGGCGTATTAATTTTATTCTACTTACGCAGACGTAAAGGCGTAAAAGTCGGAGAAATCATGTCAGGATACTTATTATGGTATTCATTTGGGCGCTTCTTTATTGAAGGAATGCGTACAGATAGCCTCTGGATGTTTGGTATTATCCGAATTTCGCAATTAGTCTCAATTGTGTTATTCTTATTAGGCATCGCTATTATCGTGGTGAGAAGACGTAGAGTTCCAGCCGTGCCAGATTATGTATCGATTGACGATCCACAATCTCCAGTATTGTTTGGAAAAGCGTAAAGGAGAACAACTATGACAAAAGTAGCTATTTTAGGAGCAGGTTCATGGGGGACAGCACTGGCAATGGTGCTCGCAGAAAACCATCATGAAGCTCGCTTATGGGGAAATAACGAAGCTCAAATTCAAGAAATTAATGAGCGTCATACGAATGAACATTACCTTCCTGGAGTCTTTCTAGATCCAGCAATTCGAGGCTATTTAGATTTAGCCGAAGCCGTGAAGGGTGTGGATGCGGTCTTATTCGTACTCCCAACAAAAGTCATTCGTTTAGTAGCCAAACAATTAAATGGATTGCTTGAAAACAAACCGATGATTATTCACGCAAGTAAAGGGTTAGAACAAGAGACGTATAAAAGGATTTCAGAAATTTTAGCAGAAGAGTTGGACCGTGACAGCTACGAAGATATCGTGGTGTTATCTGGACCAAGTCATGCCGAAGAAGTGGCGCGTCGTGACATCACAACCATCACTGCAGCATGTGAAAACTTGGAATCTGCTAAAGTTGTGCAAACTCTTTTCAGTAATTCCTTCTTCCGTGTTTATACGAATACAGACTGTGTCGGAGTGGAAATGGGAGCTGCACTTAAAAACGTTATTGCGGTTGGAGCAGGAGCTCTTCATGGCTTAGGCTATGGGGACAATGCAAAAGCTGCATTAATGACAAGAGGATTATCAGAAATTAGCCGTCTAGGAATTGCTTTTGGAGCAGATCCACTGACCTTTATTGGACTTAGTGGTGTGGGCGATTTAATCGTAACATGTACGAGTATTCATTCTCGTAACTGGAGATGTGGGGACCAAATCGGGAAAGGCATTCCGCTTCCAACGATTTTGGAAAATATGGGAATGGTTGTAGAAGGGGTAGAAACGTGTAAAGCCGTCTACGCTTTGGCACAAGAGAAGAATATCGAAATGCCGATTACAACTGCTGTTTACAATGTTTTATATAAAGGACATGATGTTCGCGAAGAGATTCAACGCCTAATGGGTCGTGAATTTAAATCAGAAGCATCGATTAAAGAACACCAATAAACCAAATCGGAGGAAAAGACCTATGACAAAAGTTAGAAAAGCCGTTATTCCAGCAGCAGGGTTAGGAACTCGTTTCCTACCAGCAACAAAAGCGATGGCGAAAGAAATGCTGCCAATCGTAGACAAACCAACGATTCAATATATCGTTGAAGAAGCTCTAGCATCAGGGATTGAGGATATCTTAATCGTAACTGGTAAGAGCAAACGTCCAATCGAGGACCATTTCGACTCAAACATTGAATTAGAGTCAAACCTTGAAGCCAAAGGAAAGACAGAGTTATTAGAACTCGTTCAAGAAACAACAGGAATTAACTTGTATTTCGTGCGTCAATCTTATCCAAAAGGGTTAGGAGACGCGGTTCTTCAAGCAAAAGCATTCGTAGGTGGCGAGCCATTCGTGATTATGCTTGGGGACGATATTATGCGTGATGAAGTGCCTTTAACTAAACAATTGATTGAAGGGTACGAAAAAACTCATGCTTCAAATATCGCTGTAATGGAAGTTCCTCATGAAGAAACATATAAATATGGGATTATCGATCCTGAAAGCGAAGTGGAAGATGGATTATTCAATGTACGTCGCTTCGTAGAAAAACCAAAACCAGAAGAAGCACCAAGTAACTTAGCGATTATCGGTCGTTACTTATTAACGCCAGAAATCTTTGATATTTTAGAAAAACAAGAACCAGGTGCGGGTGGCGAAGTTCAATTAACAGATGCCATTGATACATTGAACCTTACTCAAAGAGTGTTTGCAAAACAATTCAAGGGTGAGCGTTTCGATGTCGGTGATAAATTTGGTTTTATGAAGACAAGTATTGAATTCGGACTAGAACATCCTGAAATCAAAGATAGCTTAAAACAATACGTGATTGAATTAGGTAAAAAACTCGAAGGAACTTTAGATGAGCAATAAAGTTGCCGTTTTAAAGAGAGTATCTTAAACTAAAAAATGAAGAGGAGCGTTGGACTATGTCTCAGCGCTCTTAGTTTATACAAAAGGAGAATCTCTGATGGAAGAAAGAACAATTTATGATGTAGTCATTATCGGAAGCGGCCCTGGTGGGATGACCGCAGCGCTTTATACTTCTCGTGCAAATTTAAAAACATTAATCCTCGAAAAAGGTGTTCCTGGTGGAGAATTATTAAACACTTCGGATGTAGAAAACTATCCTGGTTTTCCAACGATTTCTGGGCCAGAATTAGCCGACAATATGTATAAAGGTGCGATGCAATTTGGCGCGGAATATGCATACGGTCAAGTTTCAAAAATCGAATTAGAAGGCGACCTTAAAGTGATCACAGCAGGTAAGAAAACTTATTATGCCTATGCAGTAGTGATTGCGACAGGTTCGTATCACCGTAAATTAGAAGTTCCTGGGGAAGAAGAATACGCTGGCCGTGGCGTTTCATACTGTGCAGTATGTGATGGAGCATTCTTCAAAGATAAGAAAATCTGCGTCATTGGTGGAGGAGACTCAGCCGTTGAAGAAGGAACGTATTTAACACAATTCGGACACAGCGTAACCATCGTTCACCGTCGTGACCAATTACGTGCGCAAAAAGTGTTGCAAGACCGTGCATTTGCCAACGAAAAAATCGACTTCTTATGGAATTCAGTTGTTGAAGAATTTGTAGGTGACGGTTCAAAAATCACTGGCGTTCGAGTAAAAGATGTAAATACAGGCGAAGTAACTACTCATGATGCAGATGGTGTCTTCATCTATGTAGGACTTTTACCAGTTTCTGATCCATTCAAAGACTTAAACATCACAGATGCAGAAGGTTGGATCGTGACAAACGAGCAAATGGAAACTTCTATTCCTGGAATCTTTGCTGTCGGCGATGTTCGTCAAAAAACATTACGTCAAATCACAACAGCAGTTGGAGATGGCGGACAAGCAGGTCACATGGTTTATAACTACGTGGAAGAAGTTAAAGAAAAATTAGCTAAATAATCGAAGAAACTCTAGTGTGACTCGTGTTGCGTTAGAGTTTTTTTATTTTTGAAATGAAAAGAACCAAATTTATATAAAATTTTTCATTATCATTACAAATTCATAGGATAAAATACTTTTTATAAAAATTGTGATAGAATAGATAAAATAAAGAAGGTGGTGAATGAATGAATCGCAAAGTCATAAAAGGATTAGGAATTGCAGGTATCGTACTAGCGTTGATGGCTTGTTCTCGCAGACCAGAACAAACAGCCAATAACTCGGCTCCAGTCGTTCAAATTTCTAAAAATAACGCTGAATCTAGTGAGTCTGCTACAGCCGGGTCTACAACGGCTGCACAAGAAACAACAAGTGATACGACACGTAATGCGAATAATTTAGCGCGTGAGGCCATTGCAGAAATTGAAAAACGCAAAAATGTCGTTTTAGGTGAGAACTATGAGATTATCATTCAGGCACAAACGAATGACTCGGTTGACGTACAAGTACGTCATGTAGAGAATTCGAACACCTCCATTTATGGGTTCTTCCGCTATCATGCCAGTGATAAAAAGTTAGAAGAGATGGATAGTACCACTGGGGAATTTAAATCAGTAGAGTAATCTCGGAAAGTAGGGTTTATATGACAAACACAGTAAATTTAGATTGGAATAATTTAGGATTCGATTACATTAAAACAGACTTACGTTACATCAGCTATTACAAAGATGGCGAGTGGGACGAAGGTGCGTTGATTGAAGATAATGTCTTAAAAGTAGACGAAGCGGCAACAGCACTTCACTACGGACAACAATGTTTTGAAGGATTAAAAGCATACCGTTGTAAAGATGGTAGCATCAACTTATTCCGTGTCGACCAAAACGCTGCTCGTATGGCACGTTCATGCCGTCGATTACTCATGCCTGAATTTCCAGAAGAACGTTTTATCGAAGCCGTAAAAAAAGTGGTAAAAGCAAACGAACAATGGTTACCACCTTATGGAACTGGAGGAAGCTTATATATTCGTCCATTTATGATTGGGGTAGGAAATAATGTTGCGGTACGTCCTGCAACAGAATATATTTTCTCAATCTTTGTAATGCCAGTAGGGGCATATTTCAAAGGCGGATTAACACCAACGAACTTCATCGTTTCTGAATACGACCGTGCAGCACACGTAGGTACAGGGGCTGCTAAAGTCGGCGGAAACTATGCGGCAAGCTTACTTCCTGGTAAAGAAGCGAAAGAACGTCATTTCAGTGACTGTATTTATCTTGATCCATTGACACATACGAAGATTGAAGAAGTAGGGGCTGCGAACTTCTTTGGGATTACTAAAGATAATCAATTTATCACGCCTTACTCTCCATCTATTTTACCAAGTATTACAAAATACTCATTGCTTTGGTTAGCAGAACACCGTCTTGGGTTGACTGTTAAAGAAGGCGATGTATATGTAGACCAATTAGATATCTTTGCAGAAGCAGGGGCTTGTGGTACTGCCGCAGTTATTTCCCCAGTTGGCGGAATTCAAAACGGAGACGACTTCCATGTATTCTATTCTGAAACAGAAGTTGGTCCTGTAACACGTCGTTTATACGATGAATTAGTGGGCATCCAATACGGAGATGTAGAGGCTCCAGAAGGTTGGATTCAAAAAGTTTTATAAGAATAAATTTTTCAAAAAATCCGTGGTAATCTGAATTGACAAAGCGCACTGCATTTGTTAATATATACCAGTATGAAACTCAATGAGTTAATGAAATAAATTGAATGAGAGGTGTCATCCATGCGTATCAACATTTTATTAGAATGTGCTGAAACAGGTGAACGTTTATACTTAACAAGCAAAAACAAACGTAACAATCCAGAGCGTTTAGAATTAAAAAAATATTCTCCAAAATTACGTAAACACGTTGTCTTCAAAGAAACTAAAAAATAATTTTGAGAAATTCGGAAGAGTTAGGTTGCTGCCTAACTCTTTTTATTTTAAATAAATGAATAATAAGACCGCAGGTCTTATACGAATCATTTGGGTCTCTATAGTAGCTACAATAGCTGTACCGGCGTGAGCCTTAGGTCTCACCGCCTATCGAGCCTCAAAGTAGAGTAAGGAATGAATTCCTTACTCCTACTAATTCGCATCGATTACACTCGCTATTGTTACTACTATGGACCAAATGATTCTTCAGACCTGCTTGCATAAAAAAGTTAGGGAGTGCTTAATTTTTTGAATTGCTTATTTTTGTTTCTTTGAACAAGGTGTTTAGAAATTTTGTCTCGGAGGGACGGAGGCGAGTTTATGTGTGATTCGTACGGGCTAAAAAACGAATGAGGTGCTTCTGGAAGGTCTTATTTTAGTTTCTTTAAAATCACGTGCTGTGAATTTTTTTTTTGCAAAATAATAGGAAGTTATTTATTCACCAAATCTGGTGAAGAGAGACAGAGCAGGACACTTTTTCTACCTTTTAAGATGTAGTGAGGCTCGAGAGGGGACATGGGATTCTATAATAGCAGTAATAGGGGATGGCGCTAAAAGCGAATTAGCGGGAGTTAGGAAGGTTTCCTTACTCCCGCTTTGAGGTTTAGAGGTGAGAGACTTCGGCTCGAACCGGTGCCCTATTACCGCTATTATGAAGACATCCCATGGTCCAAGAACGAGCCTTTATTCTCTTAGAGAAAAGCAGAAAAGTTGAATTGTTCATGGTATGTGTTCACAGCAGTGGGGATATCATGTATACTAGAACAGGTGATTATTTTGGAAAAACAAAATTTTATTACGACGGGGCACATTAATCGAGTGATTTTAACGATTGCGACTCCGTTAATGATTAATAATTTAATTCGAACTTTATACAATTTGACAGACGGGTTATATGTGGCGCAACTTTCTGCAGAAGACTTTGCAGCGACTGCGTTTATTTGGCCGTTGAATTTCTTATTTATTTCGCTCGGAATGGGGATTAGTGTCGGAGCGACGGCGCTTGTTGCTCAGTATTTTGGAGCAGGAAAATATAGAGATGCGAAGCGTTATGCAGGGAATGCGATGGTATTAACGTATTTCTTTGGGTTTGTGCTGTCCGTACTTGGATATTTCCTTGCACCATTATTCGTGAAAATGATGGGAGCAGAGGGCACCTTTTTG
>CAUQUY010000072.1:0-6756 GCA_963521405.1 uncultured Streptococcus sp. | reverse complement strand
ACTTGTTTACCATCTTTCATCGCTGGTAATTCAGTCGCATCTGTTGGTTCACCAGTTGCTGGGTCAATGAATTTAGCTGGGTTTTCAGCGTTCACAACCATAAGGATTTTTTCTTCTGCACCAGATTGTTGTTTAAATGTTACTGTGTCAGATTGTGGTTGTCCTTGTTTACCAGTTGTTTCTTTGTTTTCACCTACTGGAGTTACAGGTTTTACAGTTGGAATATAACGACCATCCATTGTATTTGTTTGGTCACTGATTGTAGCTTCAGAATTATCTTTTGTATACCAACCAGAATCTACACCGTTGTTATCTAAACGACGGATTGTGATCCCTTTCCCAGTTCCAACAAAACCACTTTCTGGAACGAATTCCACTTTAACGTCTTTACCAGAACCTGTTACGCGGTATTTACCTTCACCTGGTACTGCATAAAATCCGTCAGCGTCTAAAGCAACTTTATTGCCTTGTTCGTCAACGATAAATGGTTTTACTGTTTCATCAATCACTGCATCTTCATTTCTTGAGTAACGTTGTTTACCACGAGGTGTGAATTCTACTGTCGCAGTTTGTTTTACACCTTGTAAGTCTTCAGTTTCTTTCTTGCTTCCTTTTGGTGGGAAGATAACTTGTGTTTCAAAGTCTTCTACTTCCCCTGACATTGACATACCTGTTGGGCTTTCAATATCTGGAGCATAAGTAGATACACGAACACGCACGCCTAATTTATCTAATTGAAGATCGTTTAGGATTGGTCCGTTGTTAAATTTTAAGATTACATTACCATCTTTAGTGATTGTTGCTTTTTCAGAGCGTTCGTTTTCGTCAAATTTACCATTTTGGTTAAAGTCAACCCATCCGTAAGCATAAGCTTCAGGAGCTCCACCAGTGTTTGCTTGTACTGTTAACGTATAGTTACCTGGACGTGTACGATCTAATGCGATCATTCCGTTTGTGTTGCCTTTTAAGTCTGTTGGTAAGATTTGGTCGATACCTTCATCGCCTGTACCGTCCTTATCGTCACCTTTCCAGTCTGTACGCTCTAAGTTTTGATCCATATCTGGGCGAGTATCTCCCAGGTATGGTTGGTTAACTTTAGAACCATTGACACCATTTACTTGGTTAATGGCATGTGTAGCGATTCCGTAAGAATCTGGAGCGTCTCCTTCATCTAATGGTAAGAACCCAAGCATTGCGGATTGCTTACCAGAAGAAACGATATATAAACCAATTTCCGAAGCTCCACGTGTCATTACCACTGGAACTGCAAACTTACTTGCAGAATAGTTAGGACCGAATACACCAGTTCCTAAACCACTCGTTGTTTGATCAGGACTTCCATAATATTTCCACGCTACCGTTTTGCCTTCTTCGCCAACAGCTGTTGCTCTTTTTAAAATGTTTAAGTTAGTTGAGTAAAGATTGACTCCATCTACGGTAGTACTGTTAGTTTTTGTTGGGTCAAACAGTGCTTCTGTATTCTGAGGAATATAGCGCTTCGTATTTTTATCATTGTTCTTTAACCATTCCCCAACATGTTGCCACCCGCTACCATTCGTAGTGAAGAGTGTTAACTCTCCAGGGTTTGCTGATTCTCCATCGGCCATTACAATCGCTGGTTTTACAGCTTTACCTTTGTAGGTTGCTGAAACCTCAAATTGAACCCCAATATTTCCGCCATCGAATTCAGAAGAAATCGTTGTACTCTTCGTTCCTGTATCAATTCCTTCTTTACGAATTTCAGTCCAACGGTTTTGAGGGTCAGCAATTACACGTGCTTCTTCTTTATTTTTAAAAGCAGCATTTGTTTTTGGATTTGTTGTCGTGTTAATGTAACCATTTTTTGCATTTGGATCGTACGTTGCTTTTTCAGCATCTGTAGCACCTTGATTTTCCAATCGATTTTTATAAATCTCTGTTGCTTGGAATGGTTTTAAAGATTTCACTTTAATTTTTACAATATAGCCAGGCATAACTTCTTTTGTATAAGTAGCCCCTACCGTTAGAGCTAAGTGGCCATCTGCTGTAGTTTCAGCACCCGTCCAGTTTGACTTATCACCAAAATCTAACCAAGATACTTGCTTTAATAATTGTTCTGCTAAAATTTGTGGTGTGAAACCAGGTTTTTCAACTTTTGGAGTTGAAGTTGCATCTACAACATCTTCTCCCACCTTGTCATCTGAAGTTGCAGCAGGAGTCGCACCAGCATCACGTCTTGTACGAGTACGTGGTTTATTTTCTTCAGCTACTGTCGTTTCTTCTTTTTTCTCTGGAGCTGCTGTTTTTTCTTCTGCTTTCTCTGGAGCTGCTGTTTTTTCTTCTTTCTTTTCAGCTGCCGCAGTTGTTTCTTCAGTTTTTTCTGCTGGAGTTACTCCTTCAGCTGCAGTAGTTGCTTCTGGTTTTTCTACAGCAACTTCGTAAACTGCTTTGTCGTCTTCGACCGTATCTTTCTTCTCTTCTGCAGGTTTTGCTGTTGTTTCTGCAGTAGTTGCTTCAACAGTGTCCGCGTGTACAATTGTTTGCCCTTGTACAAACATGAACCCTAATGCTACAGCTACTGAAGCTGTTCCCATGCTTAATTTCTTGATTGCGTAACGTGTTACTTTTGAACGATTTTTACGTTCATTCATTTGAATATTTTTTGAACTAAACATCTTATACCTCTTTCCTTTTGATTATTTTTTAACTTCGATAATTTGTGAATTTTCACCGAACAGGAAATAAATTTTACCCTTATTCAGGTAAACATAATACCATACCTAATCTGATTTTCCAACTGTTTCTACTTGAATTCCATTACAATTAGGTTACATTTTACTTGTGAATTGATTACTCAAAATTCTGACAATTCAAATATGAAAAAAGCGTGAATACCACATCTAGTGTTTTCATTTGTTTTCAACATATCCAATGTGTTTTTTCTTAAAATTAGTACAGATTTTTTGAAACGAATACAGATTCTACTTTTGTCTTCTTCTTAATCGCTCCTTTCTCCTTCTCATTTTTTTCTTAATTTTTAAAATCATTACTACAATCAATAAAACTCCTAACAATCCAAGCCAAACTATAAATGGAACTCTCATTAGGAAACGAAGTACGCCTTTAATCATTTCCTTAGGAGTTTTTTCTTCTACTTGAGTTGTTTCGATATACGTTGATTCCACAGCATCACTTGCTGCTGGCTCCACTTTTACTGCAAACTCTTTATCATACAGCGTGCCATATGGGGTTTGAACTTTTAATGTGTTTCCTTCTAGTGCGTACACAGGTTCTTTCCCTTTTTCTACGTATACATCAACGGTATGCTCTACTGTTACTTTTTGTCCATCGATTGTTTGAGTACCTGGATTAAATACTGTCTTATGCTCGAAGTTTTTAAAAACATATTGCAATAATGCATTCCCGATTTTATGACGATTATACTCGCCGTGATGATCCGCGAATTGTCCGACTCCCAGAATCACTTCGACCAGTTCTACACCGTCTTGTTTGTAGATTCCGATATAATTAAATCCATCTCTTTCACTCGTACCAGTCTTCAATCCAACGATTCCAGGATACGCCAACAAGTCTCCTTCCACCGAATGATTTGTATTCGTAATCGTTTTGGCATATGGCGTTCCACTCATAACGGTTAATTCTTTATTTTTTGTAATTTCTGTTATTTCTGGATGCGCCTTTAGCATCGCTACAACCATCTTCGCTAAATCTCTAGCCGTTGATTGATTCGTTTCGTTTGAAGGATATCGTTGAACTGTATATAACCCTTCAAAATCATGCGTAACTGCGCCCGATGCTCCAACAAACTTTGTATTGGTCATTCCTAGTTCTTGCGCCTTTTGATTGATTAAATCCACATAGTCATCTGTATTCGGGTTAATCAGATTCGCCAGCATCAAAACAGCAGCATTTGACGAAGGAAGTAGCGCCATCTTAATCAGCTCGCTAACTGGATATTCCACTCCAGCTACAATGGGCGAATTGCTAAGGTTTGTTAGATTCGATATCGCTTGGTCATTCTTCGTCGCAACGACTTTATCCTCCAGCTTAATTTTCCCGCTCTTAATCGCGTCATACACCATAAAAATGGTCATGAGTTTACTCAGACTCGCCGGATCCACTATATTATCTGGATTTTCCTGAAATAGAATCTCTCCATTTGAGATGTTTACGACGATATCTCCTTTAGGCGTATCGGCTTCTGTTACAGAGTTCCCTTCATTCTTTGTAATCGTAATACTTGATTCTTGTGCAAGTACGGTTGTTATAGGTGACAACATCCCAGTGAGCACCACACAACTCATTGCAATTTTGAATAATTTTTTCACCATTTTTCCTCCTAATGTCTTACTATCATCATATGAAATCCTTTTCAAAAGTTCAATGCTTTCCATATTAAAAAATCTTTACATTTCTTCGAAAAATGACTACTCTTAGAACTAGAGGTGACAATATGAGACATTTAACCAGAAGTGCCGTCTTTCTCTTCTTTACTAAAGGAAAAAAGGTACTTCTTCAAAAGCGAATGAATACAGGATTTATGGACGGCTATTATGACGCAACTGTCAGCGGGCATATCGAAGCCAACGAGTCTATTACACAAGCTGCCCTGCGTGAAACGCGTGAAGAAATCGGCCTCGAAATCCCTTCAAGCGCCCTTTCCTTCTACACGACACTTCATATGCATTTTGACGAACATGATTATTTCTATTTTTATTTCCAAGTAGACGTTGAAAAACTTCCTCACTTTGAAATTCATAATGGCGAACCCGAGAAGATTGAAGAATTCAAATGGTTTTCTCTATCAAAACTTCCTGACAAAATTTCAGATTTTAATAAGGCTGCTCTCGAGAACCTTCAAACAGGTAATCCCCTTTCTGAATTCGGTTGGCCTCTCACTCCTGAAAAATGTGCTTGGGCCTATCACTCACAAAAGATGATGGATTACCACGATAACGAATGGGGTGTCCCTTGCCATGATGATCAAGCACTCTTCGAACGATTGACCTTGGAAACGATGCAAGCAGGCCTTAGCTGGGCTACGATTCTCAATAAACGCGAAAACTTCAGAGAAGCTTTTGACAACTTCGATATTCAAACGGTAGCTAAGTATGACGAAGACAAGGTCAAATCTCTTCTTCAAAATGAAGGCATTATTCGTAATCAACTGAAGATTCGTGCCGCTATCACAAACGCCAAAGCGATTCTAGCTATCCAAGAAAAGTATGGTAGCTTTGATGCTTTTTGTTGGAGCTTAGTTGACAACAAACCCATCATTAATGAATACACTACTATGGCAGAAGTTCCAGCCTTTACGCCACTTGCTGAAAAGTTCCGCAACGCTCTTCTCAAAGAAGGTTTTAAGTTTGTCGGACCAACGATTGTCTACTCCTTTATGCAATCTGTTGGCATGGTAAACGACCATTTAACAACTTGTCCATGTAAATAAAAAAATATCGTTATACCTTATACGGTATAACGATATTTTTTTAATCTAAGATTGCTCGACTCAATAAGTCTGTCATTTCACTCTCATCGTCGCACATCGCTTTAAATCCAACAGCAAACTTCTTCACTGCTTCCACATCTTCTGATCCGATTGAAAACAATCCCGCTTCCGAATCAAACGACAATGCGTCTACTAATTCTGGCATCTTTTCTTCTAGAAAGACAGTCGCTAGCGAATTCCAATCATAGCCATTTCCAAGGAATCCCTCTTCTTGCCTAGTATCAAACACATTTTGTTTATAGTCTTCATTTAACCAGAGCACCAGCGTTGCCCATACATCCTCTGTCCCCTCATCGAATACCATGAGTTTAAAGGGTTCTAATTGTTTATTGATTTCTTCGTACGACATCCCTTAACGACTCCTCCATTCATTTCCCTCTATTCTACCCATCATCACACCATTTGTCGAGCCTCCTCCCTGAGACGCACACACTAATTCCCTGCACCGGTTCATTGACGAGCGTGTTGAAATAATGAATATGAATACGCTAATAGACTTATTTCACCAAACAGATTCCTACATTATCATATTTGGTAATCAAAAACACGAAGCTCAGTTGGATTGAAATCTGAGACTCAATCAGGTAAGGTGCACATATTCCATCCTAGCACTTCTCCATTTACGAGGGTGTTGAAGAATGGATACGAACACACCAATAGACTTATTTCACCAAACAGATTCCTAAATTACCATATTTGGTAATCAAAAACACGAAGGATTTTCGGAGTCTATAGTGGTAACAATAGCGAGTACAACTGATACTCAATCCGATGAGGAGCACGCATTTTATACTAGCACTGGCCCATTTACGAGGGCGTTGAAATCACGGATAAGGAAACTACCAAAATAGCTAATTTCACCAAACAGATTCCTTAAGCACCCCTACTTTTTTTAAGGTAAAACACAAAGAGCCTCGGATACCAATAATCATAAGAATAACGTGCGTAAACAATGTGAATTACACTCTCTTGAAAATTTATTTTCTAGAGAGTGTTTGAAGCTTGGTAGCCTCAAGACCTTGGCTTGAGGCGATACAGTTATTCTTATAATTATTGAACGTAGCCAAAGGTTCGATGTGTTTTACGAACTCCATAAGGAGCCGATACTTAATACCAGCACCGGTCAATTTACGAGGGGTTGAAATGTGGATGAGAAAACTAACCAATTAGATTATTCCACCAAACAAATTCCTAAATTACCATATTTGGTAATCAAAAACACGAAGAGATTTCGGAGTCTATAGTGG
>CAUQUY010000071.1:0-6776 GCA_963521405.1 uncultured Streptococcus sp. | reverse complement strand
ATTACGCTGTCGACATGGCTACGTGACTTTGTGTTCTCGCGAATTGTCATGCGTTTCATGCGTAAGAAAGTGTTCAAGAAGAGACTGACGACGGCGATGGTTGCCTATATGATCAACATGACCTTTATGGGATTTTGGCATGGGGTAACACCAGAGTACATTATCTACGGTGTGTATCACGGAGTGCTGATGGCCTCGTTTGAGTGGTATCAGAAAAAATCGAAATTTTATAAGAAAAACAAGAATAAGACATGGTATAAAATCACAAGCTGGTTTATCACAATGCATTTAGTGATGTTTGGATTCTTGATTTTTTCAGGAAAACCATTATTATGGATAAGTAAATTAATTTCAATGTAATAGGAGGGATTTCCATGGAAGAAAGAATTTTAGAAATTTTAGAAGAAATTTGCGAAGATGAAGTAGTATACGAAGATAAAGACATCAACTTAAAAGAAGAAGGGTTAATGGATTCATTAGCATTCGTTGAACTACTTGTTCGCTTAGAAGAGTTCGGTATCGAAGTGGCTCCAACAGAAGTGACATACGAAGAAATCGATACTCCAAATAAAATTATTAAATACGTTTCAGAACGTGTTGGTTAATTTAAAATAGTAAAAGGCGCTTCCTGTCGAGTAGGAGGCGCCTTTTGCGTACTTAGAATTTAATATTTAACAGTTTGTTTACTTCTGTATAAGCGGACTGAATTCGCTCGAGCGTTTTTTTGTCTACGGTATGTTCTAGAGGGCCGCCTGGCATATAGTTTTCTGCGAGAAAGACTTGATAGTCGTAAGCTGGCCCTCCCATAAAGCTGCGGTCGATTTCAGTACGTGAAACCCATGTTGGATGAGCCTTAACACTTGTGAGGGTCGTCTTGCCGTTTTCTTTTTCGATGGTGATATCCATAATCACGCCACGCTCTGTCCAGATGTTTTCCAACGTTTCGACGCGTTGGTTCGAAAGGAGATTTCCCATCGAGTAGATGATGAATTTCTTTTCACCGTCTTTTGTAATCGTTTCGGTTGGTTCAATGACGTGTGGATGTCCGCCAAAAACGACATCGGCACCCCATTCGATCATTTGGTGATACGTATCGATTTGCCCTTGTGTTGGATGGAGATGATATTCTTCTCCCATTTGTGGCAATACAATCGTAAAGTCGGCGATTTCTTCAGCACGCTGGATGAGCTGCTTCACTTTTTGCATATTTAAATCGTATAGATGATTGTTGTATTCTTCGTCGGTGAGAGTAGCTTCGATTCCATTAAATCCATACGCAAATCCAAGGATAGCCACTTTAATGCCGTTGACTTCTTTTACAAGGATGCCTTCTGATGGGTCGACCTTTACCCCGAAAATATCAAGTCCATTTTTGCGGAAAGCATTGGCTGTGTATTTCAAACCTTCGATGCCTGTGTCGAGAATGTGATTATGGGCTAAGTCGAGTACATCGTATCCGGAGTCTTTAATGCTTTGAATCACTTCTTCAGGAGCGTTAAAAATAGGATATCCAGCAAGAGGTTCGTTTGGATTAATGGTCCCTTCGAAATCCCCGATTGCTAAGTCTGCGCTAGATACGAGTGGAGTAATTTGTTCGTAGTCATTCTTGAAATCATAGGATGTCCCGTCAAATGCGCTGCCATAAACGATATCGTGATAGAGCATATCCCCGCTCGCGGTGATGCGAGCAACTTGTTTATTCGATGGTGGAGACTGAGGGTTATTTGGTGTAGCGACAGCCTCTTGATTTTGTTCAGATGATGCCTTCGATGTTTGAACAGTCTCTATACTTTCTTGTGCAGAGGGACGCGTAAGGAAACCTGCCGTAATCGTAAATGCAGATAAGATACAAACCCCATAAAATTCCATTCGTTTGATTTTGTCATTCTGTGAATTGCCTCTCATAAATCCCCCTCCAAAACCTGTATTAATTATATTATACTCCGAATTAATTCCTATTTAAATAGTAATTTTAGAATATATGGAAATAAATAATTTAATCACAATACCCTCTGGAATTACTCGGCTGGCAGATATATAATTTAGTTGAAAGCAGTAGTTGATAGTTTTTGTTGCAGGAAATCGTTGCAGGAAGGGTGTATGGTGATGGATAAGTCAAATAGGTGTTTGCTAAGAATCTTCTGTTGTTTTACGCTTTTGATAATTTTATTACTATCGCAGTTTAGATTCGCTAGTGTGTATGGTGAAACTGTAACCTCGATTCAGTCTAAGGACGAAATCCTTCATCTAGAAGAAGAAATTCTTAATATGTCTCGCGATGGGGACGAACGTATAGAAAGTGTTGACTTTGACCATGCAGTCAAGATGTATTATGATGTTCCGCTATTTAACGAGGAAAAGAATCTAGATAGTGAAGAGATTGAACGGATCATAACTAATAATAACTATAAATGGGTGGTCCCGATAAAGAATCCTACGTTGGAAAAAGAGGCTCATCTTTATATAGGAGGCCCAGCCAATTCGTTAGAAATAGAGAACAAAGTGAAACAGGGATATCTAACAAAAGAAGAAGGAGAAAAACTGATTCAGTCACAAGGAAAATGGACGGTTGCTTATGTGAGCACTTATGAGAAGAATGCGCATTCAATTATAAAAGTGGCTCAGGAAGTGATTGAAAAAGAATACTTAAATGTAGAAAAGATTATTTTTGCCGTTTCTAAAGAGTTACAAGTTCCGGTGGTGCTTATAAAAGTGGATGGAGTTTATAAAGTATTGTTTCATGAATTTCCTTTAGTAGAAGGAGGTATTTCAAATGTAAAAGGTGAGCTATCTCTTGATCGATTCTATCCATTTAACGAGGCTAAAGAAGTAGTGCGTGAGTTTGCTAGGGAACGTCATATAAATGATAATGCAAGGCCGAACGGAGTGGTTATTCCATGGAGAGAGTATTCTATTACGATTGTAGGGATAGCAATTGGTGGCGTTGTCCTCTATAAATTAATTCGAAAAAAGATAGCGCAACCAAAACGTACTAATCCTTAAGAAACTGTAACAAAACAACAAAGGGTGGAAAAAATAAATCAATTAGGGTATAATAAAAACGTTAAAAATAAATGCTGTAAGCATCAAGGAGGAACTAAAACATGAGTCGTTTAGTAAGCATGACTGAAATGTTACAAAAAGCTAAAGAAGGTAAATACGCTGTTGGTCAATTCAACATCAACAACTTAGAATGGACACAAGCAGTATTAACAGCAGCTCAAGAAGCTAACTCACCAATTATCTTAGGTGTATCTGAAGGCGCTGGTAAATACATGGGTGGACCAAAAGTTGTTTCAGCTATGGTAAATGCGTTATTAGATGCAATGGACATCACTGTTCCAGTAGCATTACACTTAGACCACGGTTCTTCAGTAGAAGTATGTAAACAATACATCGACGCTGGATTCAGCTCAGTAATGTTTGACCACTCTCACTTCCCAATCGATGAAAACATCGAATTAACGAAAGAAGTTGTAGAATATGCACATCCAAAAGGAGTTTCAGTTGAAGCTGAAGTAGGTACTGTAGGTGGTACTGAAGATGGCGTAACTGGAGGAATCAACTACGCTGACTTAAACGAATGTGTACGTATGGTTAAAGAAGCTAAAATTGATGCATTAGCAGCAGCTTTAGGTTCAGTTCACGGAACTTACTCAGGCGAACCAGTTTTAGGTTTCGATGAAATGTTAGCAATCTCAGAAGCTACAGGTGCTCCATTAGTATTACACGGTGGATCAGGTATTCCAGAATACCAAATCAAAAAAGCAATCGAACGTGGACATGCTAAAATCAACGTTAACACTGAATTACAACAACAATGGACAGCAGCAGTTCGTGCTAAATTAAATGCAGACGCTGGTGTTTATGACCCACGTAAAATTATCAAACCTGGTTTCGATGCAATCGTTAAGATTACAAAAGAAACAATGGACATCTTCGGTTCAACAGGAAAAGCTTAATAATCACTATTTTGAGACAGGCGATTTCGCCTGTCTCTTTTTAATTAGACTAATAAATATCCACTGGCTAAGCCGGTGGATATTTATTTGAGCAAAATAATACTATAAAAGAGCAAGATTATCATATGTGATAATTATCATATATGATAATTTTAAGGTGTGGAGGTGGGAGAGATGAAGCGCAAGTTTAAAATTGAAAGAGATATGGTAGATCAGCTAGATGAGTATTCATACGAAGAAAAAGTAAAGTATGCAGCCATATTAAAAATACTGCAAGAAGATGGGTTAACAGAAGAAATGATTCAAAAATGGGGACGATGGTATAAAGGGAAACACGGATTGCTAATAACCCTTTCGAAAAATGTTAAGGAGGAGATGGACGATGGGGACGTACCTAACTTCAAAACTACGCAAGCTTTCATCAGAATATCCGACGTTTGAGTATGATTTAGAAAAGGAAATGATGATGCAGCGAGTTGCGTTACAAATGACAAAGTTACAAACGGTGACAGGACTTTCTTTAGAAGGTTTTGCAAAAGAAGTTGACCTTAAAGCATCAAATCTTTCGAGATTGCAGAGCGGAGACCATAATCCAACTATTCTTACTCTGTTGGATTTAGCTTATCGATGTGGATATGATGTAGAAGTGAAAGTGAAAAAGAAAAAAATGTCTAAATAGAATCACAAAATTACAAATATTCACAGAAAAATTCTTGTCGAGCATAGCAATTTAACTCCTAAATTTGTTTTTATAAGTGTAAGACTTATTAGATTATGAATAGAAATGAGGAGGAAAAATTATGACACATCATACATTTGTTGAGAAGAAACTGCATTTACGATTCAAAGGGAGTGACAGAAAAACAAAGAACCTGATTATTTCACGTCCTAAGGATAAATTGAAGAAGGATTCAGCTAATATAGCAATGGAGAGTATTATAGGAGCTAATCTTTTTGAAAAAGACGGAGTTCAATTGTATGAAGGCCGAAGAGATGCTTATTATAAGACGCGGAGAGTGGATGTCTTTCTTTAACAACAATAAATAATCGAATAAATATCCACCGGCTAAGCCGGTGGATATTTATTTGTGGAGTGAGTTTCTTCTATATATAATGCACCGAATAAAAGGGAATATTTTCTCTTAAGAAAATTCTTGACGTGTTGAAGGAGAAATGCTATTCTATTAGAGGTGCTTTTATACCTGATTCCTGATAAGTAATCAAATCAGTCGTGCTGACTGGTAAGAAGGCCATTTTATGAGACAGTGATGTCTTTTAATTTTTAACAAAAAATGGTCCGCCCGGAAGTGTGGACCAAGAAGAACCCGTTAGGGAAGGAGGAAGAGCTTAATGCCAACTATTAACCAATTAGTCCGTAAACCTCGTAAATCAGCAGTTGAGAAATCAGCTTCTCCAGCGTTAGGTAAAGGCTATAACAGTTTCAAAAAATCACAAACGAATACAAACTCTCCACAAAAACGTGGTGTATGTACTCGTGTAGGTACTATGACACCTAAAAAACCTAACTCAGCGTTACGTAAATATGCCCGTGTACGTTTATCTAACTTAATCGAAGTAACTGCGTACATTCCAGGTATCGGTCACAACTTACAAGAACACAGCGTTGTATTAATCCGTGGTGGACGTGTAAAAGACTTACCAGGGGTACGTTACCATATCATTCGTGGTGCTTTAGACACTGCAGGAGTTAACAACCGTATGCAAGGTCGTTCTAAATACGGTACTAAACGTCCTAAAAAATAATTTTAAAAAATAAAACACTCATTAAATGAAAGGAGGATTATAAATGCCTCGTAAAGGTCCTGTCGCAAAACGTGATGTTTTACCTGATCCAATTTATAATTCAAAATTAGTTACTCGTTTAATCAACCGTTTAATGGTAGATGGAAAACGTGGTAAAGCTGCAACAATCTTATATAACGCATTTGATATCGTTAAAGAAAAAACTGGAAACGATCCAATGGAAGTTTTCGAACAAGCAATGAAAAACATTATGCCTGTTCTTGAAGTTAAAGCTCGTCGTGTAGGGGGTTCTAACTACCAAGTTCCTGTGGAAGTTCGTCCAGACCGTCGTACTACATTAGGTTTACGTTGGTTAGTAAACTACTCACGTCTACGTGGTGAAGACACAATGGAAGTTCGTTTAGCTAAAGAAATTATGGATGCTGCGAACAACACTGGTGCTTCTGTTAAGAAACGTGAAGATACACATAAAATGGCTGAAGCGAACAAAGCGTTTGCTCACTATCGTTGGTAAGATTAAAAAGGTTTTTCAACCTTTTTGGTCTCACTTATTGTTAGAAATATAGAAAGAGGTGTAGAACGAAGATGGCAAAAAGAGAATTCTCTCTTGAAAATACTCGTAATATTGGTATCATGGCCCACATCGATGCAGGTAAAACTACAACGACTGAGCGTGTACTTTATTACACTGGTAAAATCCACAAAATTGGTGAAACTCACGAAGGAGCTTCACAAATGGACTGGATGGAACAAGAACAAGAACGTGGTATCACTATTACATCAGCTGCTACAACAGCACAATGGAAAGGTCACCGTATCAACATCATCGACACTCCAGGGCACGTGGACTTCACAGTTGAAGTAGAACGTTCTTTACGTGTATTAGATGGTGCGGTAGCTGTACTTGATGCTCAATCTGGGGTAGAACCTCAAACAGAAACTGTTTGGCGTCAAGCTACAACATACGGAGTTCCACGTATCGTATTTGCAAACAAAATGGATAAAATCGGTGCTGACTTCTTATATTCAGTACGTACAATCCACGAACGT
>CAUQUY010000070.1:0-6850 GCA_963521405.1 uncultured Streptococcus sp. | reverse complement strand
TAGTTGCTTAATCCCTTCCTAAAATTCTTCATCAACACTATTTGACAAAGAGCCGAGATTTCTCTCGGGGCTTTTCGTCAAACGTTAGAAGTTATCACCTAGATGCGACTATTCTTCTTCGTCCTCTTTTTTCTTGCCAGTCGCAAGTAGTCCTAAACCTGCAAGAAGAGCCATATTTGCTGCATTAAATACAGCTGACAAGTCTTCCACACCTGTGTTCGGTAATTCAGGTTTACCTGGTGTTGGGGGTGTTGGAGGTAATTCAGGTTTACCTGGTGTTGGAGGTGTTGGAGGTAATTCAGGTTTACCTGGTGTTGGAGGCGTTTGAGGAGGTGTATTTGGTGTGTCTGGAGGAGTTACAGTGTTGTTGAACTCTGTATCTTCTGGTAATCCAGCCACAGCCGTTAATACTTTACCGTCTTTGGCTACAGTTACAGCGACAGTCGCAACCATTGTATCGTAAGTTACGCCTTTTTCTGTTCCTTTCACTTCTTCAACAGTGTAAGTATAAACTCCTTCTTCGCCTCTCTTGAATGTTAAGGCAGAGAATTTAATCTTACCGTCAGCATCGTTTGTTACTGTTTCGATGACATTTCCATCTTTGTCTTTCAATACGAAGCTGAATTCGCCATCTTTCAGTGGACGACCTTCAAGTTTCTTAGTGAACTCGAATTCCACTTTCGTTGGGATGTTAACAACACGAGTTTCAGTTGGTTTTTCTGGTTTCTCAGTTGTCTTCTTCGTTGGATCGTATTGATGAACGATTTGGCTCGCAGTATTTTCGATATCTACGCCATCTTTAGCACCTTCTTTGATTGTCGCAACAATGTCAAATTTATAGTAGCGACCGAATGCGAATTTAGTAGTGTCTAATACTTGAGTATCTTCTTTATCGCCTAAAGATTTCGTTAAATCAGCTTTAGATGTCGCTGTAATTACGCCATTTTCAACTTTGATGTCGAATTTATCAGTTACATCTTCACCAGTAACGCTGTCGTAAGCTTTAATTTTTGCAACGTCAACCGTTAAGTTTTCTTCATCGTAGTTATCTGTGATTCCTACTGATTGGATGTAATCTATGTTGTTTGCATCAAATTTAGTTGTATCTAACCAAACTTGGTAAACTACTTTGTCACCCTTCTTAAGTGTTGATGTATTGATATTTTCTGCTTCGTTGTTATCAGTTGTATCCGCATAAGGATCTGCTTTCGTATCTGTTACAGCATCTGTCAACTCAGCATCATCATCTACTAACTTGTCGCCAGTAGTATCGAATTTCTCATCCTTCACAACAAATTTCTTAGGTTGGAATTCTGGTGTTTCTGGAGGAGTTACTGTGTTGTTGAACTCTTTATCTTCTGCATCTGTCACTTTTTTGATTAACGCTTTAGCAGTTCCGTCATATTTCACTTCAACAGTTACTTCCGCTTTCATCTTATCGTAAGTCACTGTTCCGTCAGTTCCAACTACTTCTTCGATAGTGTACTTGTAAGTACCCGCTTGATCTTTGTTGTACTCGATGGCTTTGAACTTCACGTTTCCGTCTTTATCGTTTGTCACAGTTTCGATTTCAGTACCTTCTGCATCTTTCAATACAAAGCTGAACTCCTGATCTTTCAGCGTACGTCCTTCTAGTTTCTTCGTGAAGTTAAAGTCAACAGAAACTGGAATATTCACAACACGTTTTTGAGTTGGTTTTTCTGGTTTTTCAACAGTCTTGTTATATGGATCGTATACGTGAACGATTTGGCTCGCTGTATTTTCGATATCGATACCATCTTTAACACTTGTTTTGATAGTTGCTGCGATATCAAATTTATAGTAACGACCGAATGCAAATTTAGTTGCGTCGATAACACTATCTTCATTTACAAATTCTGCTTTAGAAGTTGCACTGATTTTACCGTCTTCAACTTTAATATCGAATTTAGCAGTTACATCATCACCAGTTACACTGTCGTACACTTTAATGCCATCTTTAGTCACACCTAATTTGTCTTCTTCGTAATCGTCAGTGATTCCAACGTATTGGATGTTTTGATCTGCAGTGAATTTAGTTGTATCTAACCAAACTTGGTAGTAGAATTTGTCACCTTTTTTAAGTGTCTTACCATTGATGTTTTCTGCTTCGTTGTTTGTTGATTTGTCAGCATATGGGTTTGCGTTCGTGTCTGCAACTTCATCTGTTAACTCATTGTCGTCATCCATTAGTTTGTCACCAGTAATATCGAATTTCTCTTTATTGACAACGAATTTCTCTGGTTTGAACTCTGGAGTTGTTGGCGGTGGAGTTACTTTGTTGTTGAACTCTTTGTCATCTGCGCCAGTAGCGTTTCCGCCTTCTGAAGCAAAAGTTGTTACTGTTGTTAATACGTGTCCAGATTTAGACACTTTTACAGTGATGTTAGCTTTCATTGTATCGTAGTCCATACGATCTTCTTTTGTCGGTGGGATTACTTCTTCAACAGTATATTTGTGAGTTCCAACTTTAGTCTTGTCATAGCTTAATGCTGAGAATGTTACGTTACCGTCTGCATCGTTTTTCACAGTTTCGATTTCGTTACCTTCTGCATCTTTCAACACAAAACTGAACTCTTTATCTTTCAATGGTCGACCTTCTAATTTCTTAGTGAAGTCGAATTTAGTTGTTACTGGAGAAACTACAAAGTTGTTGAATTCTTGGTCATCTGCTTTTGAAGTTTCGCCGCCTGCTGCAGAGTAAGTTACTTTCGTTTTTAATACGCCAGCAGCGTCTTGAGTCACTTCAACGGTCATAGTAATTTCCATTGCATCGTAATCAACATCCGCATCAGATCCTGCTTTTTCTGTAATCTTGTACTTGTAAGTACCTACTTTGTTGAATGTTAATTCGCTGAATGAAACTTTACCGTCCGCATTTTGAACAGTTTCTTCATGTCCATCTGGAGTAGATTTTTGTTCTTTAATGGTAAAGCTGAATTCGCCGTCTACTAAGTTACGACCTTCTAATGTTTTCTTGAATTCAGGTTTTACTTTAACTGGTTCTACTTTTTCATAGTAGTAAACAGGTTGTTTGAATGGAGTTAGTGAGTTTACTAAGTCAACGTGAGACCCAATACCATTAACACCATTTACTAATTGGCTATTGTCAGAAATATGGCCGATATTGTCTCCGAGGAATGGTACGAATACTGAATGATACGGTGTGTACGCTGCTCCTTCAGAGAATCCAAAATTAATTTCCTTACCGTTTGGATAATTTACTCCATTTCTATCTGTGAACGGAATTGTATTTAGCGGTGTTTTCACTTTCACTAAATCTGTTGAGTTCCATTCACCTGGTTTAATTGGAGCAGTCTCTGCAAGAAGCATATATCCATCTGTATCCAATGTTCCATCCGAACGTTTACTTTGTTGTTTTGGATCTAGTAAGTAAACACGAATAACTACTGTACCATCTTCACCTACAACTTCTTTAATACGTTTAATTCCACGGCTGTTTGCATCCATGAACTTTTGTCCTACTTTGTAAGGACTTGATACGAATCCTGTAGTTGTTGTTGGGTCAGCTTTTTGGTATAAACGGTATCCTTCAAATTCACGTACTCCTGAAGCGTTGAAGTTTTGACCTTCCATCGCTTTCAATGTGTATGAAGCAAGGTCCACTTCGTTTCCGTTTGGCTTATAAGTTTGAGCATCTGTTTCCGTACGTCCAGCTTGGTAAGTCGCATTTGATTTATCTACCACTTTGTATAAAGTAGTATTGTTAACTACCTTAGGAATTACAGCATTTGTATCTGTAATACGACGTCCATCATATCCAGGCTCAACCGCGTTAAAGATATCTTTTGTTGTACGCGCGTTATAAACATCTTCAAACAATTTTTTATTGGCACGGTTTTCTGGAGTATCTGAATTTGCATGTTCATATGATTTGATCACTGGATCGATATCGTATTGATATTGTAAGTAAGGTTTTGGAGCTCCAGTAGCATCTTTATCAGTTTCATACTTAACTGTGAATGTTAATTGGCCATTTGATGCTTGTTTTGTCTTTTGAAGAGATTGTGTCCCACTTGTAGAAGATACTTTAACAGTTTCAACCACTGTATTAGTATTTTTATCTACTAATTCTGCAGTAATTTCTGTACTTGTATCAAATGGCTTAAATGAACGTAGGTAATAGTTTGTACCATATCGTTTATTAAACTCTGTTAAATCTAATACATGGAAAGTATATTCTGAATCTGCTTTTTTGTAGCTAGCATCTGAAATATCACGTGATTTCACAGTTGCCCCGTTAGGGTTTGACATGTCAGGAGTTGCTGTTTCGCCAGCTTTAAGTGTTGTCTCAACATCAACTGGAGAGTTGTCGCTTCCTTGTGAAGCTGCACGACGAGAACGTGTTCTTGGAGTTTCCCCTGCTGCTGGTGCTGCAGTAGTTGTTTCTTCTGCTGCCGCTGGTGCTGCAGTTGTTTCCGCTTCTGGAGCTGTAGTTGTTTCTGCTGCTTCTGGAGCTGTAGTTGTTTCTTCTGTAGCCGCTGGTGCTGCAGTTGTTTCAGCCTCAGTAGTTGCCTCAGCGGTTGTTGCCGGCGCTACCGCTGTCGTTGTTGCTTCAGCTGCTGTAGCAGATACTTCTTCTGCTGCTACTGCGTTTGTAGCAAAAATCGTTGTTCCTAACAAGACTGAGCACACGCCAATTGTCAATTTACGTAATGAGAAACGTTGACGCTTGCTAAAGATATCTTTCATTTGGACACTTCCTTTTCTTTTTATTTTATTTTTGTTCGTGATTTCACGAACAAGTCTGCTCGAAAAGACGCAACAGATTTCATACTTTCTACACAATTCACACTATATATAAAATTTGTTAAAACCTTTTCTACAGCGCATATTCTACTGTAAATAATTTATAAATTCAACCCTACTTTTTTTGAAAATGAAGTATGTAAAAATCTATTTTTCCTAGAAAATTCATACTTTCATTTTCTTTCATGAATTCCATTTGAAATTCAAATGAATTGAACAAATCCCTTAGGCATCGCGTTTTAAGACTACGACTTATGATTTACTATCGTTTTTTGCGAAAAAAAACAGCGCTCAAAGCATGTTTGAGCACTGTTTTGAAAACGGTTGTATCAACTTTCTTCCCTAAAAGTGAAGAATTTAATTTTTATGCGAATTTTGAGAAATCCCAAATATCTGTCACTAATCCTTCGTAAAATTCAGGCTCGTGACATACCATTAATATACTTCCTTTATATTCTTGTAATGCACGTTTTAACTCATCTTTAGCATCTACGTCTAAATGGTTCGTTGGTTCGTCGAGTACGAGCACGTTTGATTCTTCGTTCATCAACTTACAGAAGCGCACCTTTGCTTGCTCTCCCCCACTCAAGACTTGCACTTGACTCTCGATGTGCTTACTAGTTAATCCGCAACGAGCGAGCGCTGCACGTACTTCAGGTTGTGTCATAGATGGGAAGGTATCCCAGATTTCTTCTAAGGCTGTCTTACGGTTTCCTTTTGGCGTTTCTTGTTCGAAATACCCAAGGTCGATATAGTCCCCGCGCGTTACTTTTCCGTTCAACGGCTTAATAATCCCTAATAAGCTCTTCAAGAGTGTCGTCTTACCGATACCATTCGCACCAACGATGGCAATCTTTTGGCCACGTTCCATTTCAAGATTCACATGTCCTGTTAATGGACGATCGTATCCAATCACTAAGTCTTCGGCTTGGAAGATGTAACGACCAGGCGCTCTAGAAGTCTTGAACTCGAATTTTGGTTTTGGCTTCTCACTAGCTAATTCGATGACTTCCATCTTATCCAGTTTCTTCTGACGAGACATCGCCATATTCCGTGTTGCCACACGCGCCTTATTACGGTTTACGAAGTCCTTCAAGTCCGCAATCTCTTTTTGTTGACGGTTATACGCCGCTTCTAGTTGAGATTTCTTCATCGCATACACTTCTTGGAACTGATCATAGTCCCCAACATAACGGTTTAACTCTTGATTGTCCATATGGTAAATTAAGTTGACGACGCTGTTTAAGAATGGAATATCATGCGAAATCAGAATAAATGCATTTTCGTATTCTTGTAAGTAGCGTTTCAACCATTCGATATGTTCTGCGTCTAAGTAGTTTGTCGGCTCGTCGAGTAATAAAATATCTGGTTTTTCTAATAATAGTTTTGCCAGTAACACTTTTGTACGTTGCCCACCACTGAGTTCACTTACGTCGCTATCCATCCCAAATGCTGCAACGCCTAATGCACGCGCTACTTCATCGATTTTGGCATCAAGAATATAGAAGTCGTGGCTATCTAATCGCTCTTGCAACTCGCCTACTTCTTCCAGCATTGCGTTCATTTCGTCTTCGTTTGCTTCTCCCATCGCCATATACAATTCATTGATACGCGCTTCAGCCACAAATAAATCGTCGAAGGCTTTTTGAAGAACACTGCGAACCGTCATTCCTGGTTCAAGGACGGTATGTTGGTCCAAGTATCCCACCTTTACATTTTTAGACCACTCGATTTTCCCTTCGTCGGGTTGTAATTGACCTGTCACGATATTCATGAAGGTTGATTTCCCTTCACCATTTGCTCCAACGAGTCCGATATGTTCCCCTTTTAATAGACGGAAGCTCACATCATTGAAGATGGCTCTTTCGCCGAAGCCGTGTGTTAATTTTTCTACATTTAAAATACTCATCAACGTTCTCCTTAAGTTTTCTCTGGGTCATTGTATCATAGTTTGCTCTAATGTCAAAAAGGCTGAGCGACGAGGATAAAAAAGGACCCACAATGTGAGGGCACTGACCCCCGTAAATGAGAATTAAATAAAAACACCTCCAAGTTGGATTTG
>CAUQUY010000069.1:0-6929 GCA_963521405.1 uncultured Streptococcus sp. | reverse complement strand
CTTTTACAAGTAGTTGTCGGGAACATGCTCATCTACTCAACACCACTGATTTTAACAGCTTTAGGGGGTATCTTCTCAGAACGAAGCGGGATTGTAAATATCGGTCTTGAAGGAACAATGGTGATTGGAGCCTTTGCCTCAGCCGTTTTTAACTTAGCGTTCGCATCACAATTTGGTTCATGGACGCCATGGGTTGCTCTAATTGTCGCGGCAGTTGCTGGAATGTTGTATTCAGCGATTCACGCGTTCGCAACAGTTTATCTGCGTGCAGACCATATTATTTCAGGGACAGTGTTAAACTTACTAGCACCTGCCTTAACCGTATTCCTATGTCGCTTGATGTATAACGAAATCGGACAAACGGAAATCATTACAAACTACTTTGGTAAAACAACGATTCCAGTATTAAGTTCGATTCCAGTCATTGGGAAAATCTTCTTTACAGATACATTTGTTCCGGCTTATTTAGCTATTGGTTTAGCATTTGTTTGTGCGACGGTTTTAAATAAGACAAAATTTGGATTACGATTACGTTCTGTAGGGGAACATCCTCAAGCAGCAGATACATTAGGAATTAACGTTTACCATATGCGTTTTGCAGGAGTATTAATCTCAGGGTTCTTGGCAGGTATCGGAGGAGCCATCGTTGCTCAATCGATTACACTGAACTTCTCAGCGACAACGATTGCTGGTCAAGGGTTCATTGCGATGGCTGCGATGATCTTTGGTAAGTGGAATTCAGTGAGCGTGATGCTGTCAGCATTACTCTTCGGACTCGCTCAAAGTTTAGGGGTTATCGGAAACTACATCCCAGTAATTAAAGATATTCCATCAATTGGCTTGACGATTGCTCCATATTTGATTACTATCATTGTATTGGTAGGATTCATTGGAAAATCGGAAGGACCAGCCGCTAACGGTAAGAACTACGTAAAATCTAAATAAGAATGAGAACTGCTTTTAATCTAGGTGCCATACTGTATTAAAAGCAGTTTTTTTAATGAGAAGGGGTCATAAATGAAAAAACTAGTATCTTTAATTGTTGCAATTCTTGCAATGGTTGCCATTTTATTTGGAGTAAAAAACATGCTTCAAGCAAAAGAATCTACAGAAGAAGTAGAAACTTCAGGAGAACAACAGCAACTATTCCTATTTAACTGGGGGAACTATATCGATCCAGAATTAATTAAGGAATTCGAAGCTGAAACAGGCATTCAAGTGGTCTATGAAACATTTGATTCAAATGATGCGATGGAAGCCAAATTAAAACAAGGTGGGACGCGTTATGATATCGTCTTTCCGAGTGAATCGAGCATTACAAAATTAGTGAATCAAAATTTACTTCAAAAACTCGACCATTCAAAAATTAAAGGACTAGAGAATATTTCTCCTTTCTTATTAAACAGTCCAGTGGATAATGGAAATCAATATACGATTCCGTATTTCTGGGGAACCGTTGGAATTATGGTCAATACGAAATATATCGATCCAGAAAGCATCCAAACATGGAGTGATTTATGGAAAGAAGATTTCAAAAATAAAGTGCTCGTCCTAGAGGGAAACCGTGCAGCGCTAGGGATGGCTCTTCAATCTTTAGGATATTCATTAAATTCGAAGAATGAGAATGAATTACATGCGGCAGAAGTGAAGTTAAAAGAATTGAAACCAAATGTTCGCGCAGTCCTTAACGAAGAAATTAAAACAATGATGAAACTCGAAGAAGCTCCAATCGGAATGGGGTATTCAGGGGACGCTGCTGCAGTTGCTGAAGAAAATCCAAATGTACAATATATCTTGCCGAAAGATGGTAGTGCGGTTTGGACAGATAACTTTGCGATTGCACATACGGCTGTCAATGTCGAAGGTGCGTATGCCTTTATTAACTTTATGCTTCGCCCAGAAAATGCAGCAAGAAATGCAGCATACGTAGGTTATTCAACACCGAATGAAAAAGCAAAAGAGTTGATGGACCCAGAAGTCACTTCTGATGAAACATTCTATCCTTCAGAAGAAATTATCAATTCGTTAGAACATTATGAATATCTAGGAAATGATTGGATTCAAAAATATAACGAAGCCTTCTTAGACTTCAAGATGGAGTTATAATATGCATTACTATTTAAAAGCTAAAAATCTCTTTATTGGTAATACAACGACTGCAGTAGCTGGTATTTTAGAAATTAAAGACGGTCGCATTGTGAACCATATGGATTACAATGCGCCTGTTGAAGGTGAAGTGCTAGATGCTGGCGATAAACTAGTGGTTCCTGGTTTTATTGATGCTCATGTGCATTTATACTTATCAGCCTTAATTCATTTAGGAAAGATGAAAGCTGTAGGAGGGCCAACCATTGATGAGGTCGTTCTTCAAGCAACTTCTATTCCTGAATATAATGGATGGAAAATCGGTATTGGGTGGTATGCGAGCGACTTTGGTCAACAAATCCTACCAACGAAAGAAGACTTAGATAAAGCTTCAACAGACGTACCGATTTGTTTAATCGCAGGGGACGCGCATACGATTTGGCTGAATTCCAAGGCACTAGAAGTGTTGAAATTAACACCGGAAGCAATCCCGCAAAATATCGGTGGAGAAGCGGTCGTGGAGAATGGCGAACTGACAGGGGTATTCCTTGAAGCCAAAGCCATCTATTATTTATCAAAAGTATTGTCTGTCTATAAAGACGATGAAGTGCAAGCCTTAAAAGAGTATATGTCGTATTTAAACCAAATGGGCGTGACGGCTGTTGGAGATGTTGCCTTAACGGGTGAGAGCCCAGATGATATTGTGTATCCAGAACTCTATAGTAAAGTGGAAAAGGATGCAACTGTCCGTGTAAGCTTCTTCCCAGCGATGCGTGAAGAGGTCGAACGTAACCGCGAGCTCTACAAGACATACCGTTCAGATATGCTCCAAATGGGGGGCGTAAAACAATTTTATGATGGCGTGACAAGTTCGCATACGGCTTATTTAAAAGAGCCATATCCGATGCCTTTCTTTGAAGGAGACGTGGGTGGTCCACTCTTAACAGAAGAGAAGATGGAACGCTTAACGCTTCTTGCTAACAAAGAAGGGTGGCCAATGCGGATTCATACCGTTGGAGATAAGGCGATTGAACTAACACTCAAAAACTTTAAAAAAGCGCAGGAAGAGACTCCTTTTGACGCACCAAATAAATTCAACACCATTGAACATTTGGAAGTGATGGATCCAACAGACCTTCCATTAACGGCTCAACCTTCATTAATCGTTTCGGTACAACCGAGTCATTTATTGGTTGGTTATGAGACTCTAGATGAAGAAGTCGGGGCAGAGCGTGCGCGTCATATGTTTCCGTTTAAATCTTTCTTAGAAGAGGGCGCAACACTTGGATTTGGAACAGACACTCCAGTTGTACTGGACGTGACACCGTTTGAATCGCTATTTAATGCGGTAGCTCGCCAAACCAAAGAACAGATGCCAGTGCCATGTTTAATGCCAGAACAACGTATTTCGATTGGTGAAGCATTAAAAGCACACACGAGTGGGGCAGCAAAAGCCCTCAGTCGTTTAGATATTGGCACACTAGAAGTCGGTTCGTTAGCAGATTTCGTTATTTTAGACAAGAATATACTTGAACATGACGCTGTGGAATTGTTAAAGACGAACATACTTGCAACATACCTTAATGGAAAATGTGTCTATAAAAATTAAATATAAGGCTAGATAGAGTAATCTATCTAGCCTTTATTTGTTTGCCTAGAGTTCTTTCAAAATTGTTCTTTTTATGAAAATTACAAACAATAATTCCTAATTTAAAAGGAATGTAAGCTTTTTAAATTTTGAAAATAGTTTGAAATTCAAAATAAATCTTTAAAAAAGGTTTGACAATCAAACTATCTATCTTATATACTTTGATTATCAAATGATTTGATATTCAAACAAAAAGGAGAAATCTTTTATGGAACCAACTCTAGAGACCATAAACGGGTATTTGGTGGACGTCTTTAATCAAATGCTCGACATTGAAGAATCTTCGCTGGCGCAAAGCCAATTTAATGATTTATCCATTAAAGAGATGCATGCCATTGAAGCGATTGGAATGTATAACGAACATACGACAACAGAAGTCGCTAATAAATTAAATGTAACAGTTGGGACGCTAACGGTTGCGGTTAATGCTTTAGTGAAAAAAGGCTATGTTGTTCGTTTGAAGAGTGAAACCGATCGAAGAATTGTAATTTTAGGTCTGACCAAGAAAGGTCGCTTACTTTATCGTCTTCATCGTAAATTCCACGAGAAGTTAGTTTTAAAAACAATCGAGGGAATGAATGCTGAAGAAATGGCAGTTCTTGTTAAAGGACTTCATAATTTATATGATTTCTTACACGAGGCTGTACTAGCAAATCAAGAAGGGAAGTAGACATTGTGGGGGTTCAAGTGATAGCGACAAGTTCCTATCTCCCAACGTCCGTCATTACAAACGATGACTGGGCGAAACGAGTAGATACTTCTGATGAATGGATCGTTAAGAGAACAGGAATCAAAACCCGTTATTGGGCTAAAGAACAGACAACAAGTGAACTTGCGACAATTTCCGCAAAACGCTTAGTTGAAAAGAGCAATATCTCTCCTGAATCCATTGAATTTATCATTGTAGCAACGATGACACCTGATGCAGCAAGTCCTTCTTGCGCGTCACTTGTACAAGGAGCAATCGGGGCAACGAATGCATTTGCGTTCGATGTCAGTGCGGCTTGTAGCGGATTTGTCTTTGCCTTATCAACAGGATTAAAAATGTTGGAACACGGACAAAGAAAATACGGAATCGTTATTGGTGCTGAAACAATGCTCAGTTCACTCGATTGGGAAGACCGCTCAACGGCTATTCTCTTTGGAGATGGCGCTGGAGCTGTTCTTTTACAAAAAGATGAAGAGCCATTTTTATTGGCGGAAACATTACAAAATGATGGACAGAAATCTGAGGCGTTAGTCGCTGGAAAAAGAATGACAAATCAAACACTTTCAACCATGACAATGGATGGTCGAGGCGTTTATGAATTAGTCAGCAAAACTGTTCCAGTCAATATCCAAGATACTTTACAAAAGGCTGGATATACTGCCGACGATATTGATTTGTACTTGTTACATCAAGCAAATCGTCGTTTAGTCGAACAAGTGGCTAAGAAATTAAAACAACCGATCGAAAAATTCCCAATGAATATCGATCATGTTGGAAACACTTCGGCTGCAAGTATTCCGATTTTACTAAATGAACTGGTAGAAAACGGGACATTGAAAATCGGAGAACATAAAAAGTTACTTTTATCAGGTTTTGGCGGTGGCCTAGCCTGGGGAAGTATCACAATCACACTATAATTTTTAAACTACTGGAGGAAAACACAATGACATTTGAAAAAATTCAAGCAATTATCGTAGATCAATTAGGTAAAGAGGAAGAAGAAGTACAATTAACAACTCGTCTTAAAGATGAATTAGACGCAGACAGCTTAGATTTATTCCAAATCATCAACGATATCGAAGATGAATTCGATGTGAAAATCGATACTGAAGAAGGACTAGAAACAGTTCAAGACTTAGTAAACTACGTTGATGCTCAATTAGCTGACAAATAATTTTAAAAAGGGATGGTAACACATGAAATCAAAAATCTGCGACATGATTGGAATTGAATATCCGATTATCCAAGGAGGGATGGCATGGGTTGCAAATCCTGCGCTTGCAAGTGCAGTGTCCAATGCCGGCGGTTTAGGAATCGTTGCATGTGGACACGCTCCTGGCGATGTCGTTAAAGGATTCATCGAGGAGATGGAACGTTTAACAGACAAACCATATGGTGTAAATATTATGCTATTAAGTCCATTTGTTGATGAAGTTGTGGATGTCGTTTGTCAGGCTGGCGTGAAAGTGGTTTGTACCGGTGCTGGTAACCCTGGCAAATACATGGCGAAATTTAAAGAAGCAGGAATTACTGTAATTCCAGTAGTAGCTTCAGTTGCTCTAGCGAAAAGAATGGAAAAAGAAGGCGCGGACGCTGTTGTTGTAGAAGGAATGGAAGCGGGCGGACATATCGGTAAGTCTACTACCATGGCTCTTTTACCACAAGTAGTTGATGCGGTAAGCATTCCAGTAATCGGTGCTGGAGGAATTGGTGACGGGCGCGGAATGGCAGCGGCTTTAATGCTTGGTGCCGATGCAGTTCAACTTGGAACTCGTTTCCTTGTTGCAACTGAATGTACTGCGCACGATAACTTCAAAGCTTCTGTATTAAAAGCTAAAGATATCGATACAGTTATTACAGGACAAATTACAGGACACCCTGTACGTGTGTTACGTAATAAATTAACAAAAATCTACTTACAAGCTGAGAAAGAGGAAACTAGTAAAGAAAATCCAGACTTTGAACGCTTAGAAGATATTGGACGTGGAGCTCTACGTAGAATCGTAGTTGAAGGGGATACTCAAATGGGATCAATGATGGCTGGTCAAATTGCTGGTTTAATTTCAAAAGAACAAAGCTGTTCTGAAATTATCCAAGAATTGATGGCAGAATCTCATGAAGTCATCAAAAAACAACTTGCACGTTTTTAATTAAATGAAAAAGGGAATGGTGAAATATGCTTATTTAGCATACTTCCACCATTTTTTTTACAGCGCAATAGGAGGAAACTCATGAAAATCGCATTTTTATTTCCAGGTCAGGGGAGTCAAAAAGCACAAATGGGCTTAGAAATAGCTGACAACTTCGAAGTGGCAAAAGCTGTCTTTGAAGAAGCTAGTAGCGTTCTGTCCTATCGTGTGACTGACATTCTTTCAGAAGAACCTGCCGCACGAATCAATCAAACAGAATATACGCAACCGTTGTTATTGACGGTTTCACATGCAATCGCAAGCGTCTTAAAACAGGAAGGAATCACACCGGATGTGA